>NZ_JAYSCO010000056.1:0-38972 GCF_041914865.1 Pseudoduganella sp.
TCGAGTAGTTCATGTTGGCGATGCCGCCTTCGTAGATCAGGTCGACGATCAGCTTCAGCTCGTGCAGGCATTCGAAGTACGCCATCTCCGGCGCGTAACCCGCTTCCACCAGGGTCTCGAAGCCGGCTTTGATCAGTTCCACGGTACCGCCGCACAGCACGGCCTGTTCGCCGAACAGGTCGGTCTCGGTCTCTTCACGGAAGTTGGTTTCGATGATGCCGGCCTTGCCGCCACCGTTGGCCGATGCGTACGACAGGGCAATGTCGCGCGCGGAGCCGGATTTGTCCTGGTACACGGCGATCAGGTGCGGTACGCCGCCACCCTGGCGGTAGGTGCCGCGCACGGTGTGGCCTGGGGCCTTCGGTGCGATCATGATCACGTCCAGGTCGGCGCGCGGTACAACCTGGCCGTAGTGCACGTTGAAGCCGTGGGCGAAAGCCAGCACGCCGCCTTGCTTGATGTTCGGTTCGACGTTCTCTTTGTACACCTGGGCGATGTTCTCGTCCGGCAGCAGGATCATCACGACGTCGGCGTTCTTCACCGCCTCATTCACTTCGGCGACTTTCAGGCCGGCCGCTTCCACTTTCTGCCAGGAGGCGCCGCCGCGGCGCAGGCCGACGGTCACGTTGACGCCGGATTCGGTCAGGTTCTGCGCGTGCGCGTGGCCTTGCGAGCCGTAGCCGATGATGGCAACGTTCTTGCCTTTGATGAGGGAGAGGTCAGCGTCTTTGTCGTAGAAAACTTTCATGGTCATTCCTTAGTGAATATTCGATTTAAACTTTGAGGATGCGTTCGCCGCGGCCGATGCCGGAGCCGCCGGTACGGACGGTCTCGAGGATCGCTGCGCGGTCGATCGAATCAATGAAGGCGTCCAGCTTGCTCTTGGCGCCCGTCAGCTCAATGGTGTAGGTCTTTTCGGTGACGTCGATGATGCGGCCGCGGAAGATGTCGGCGGTGCGCTTCATCTCTTCGCGCTCCTTGCCCACCGCGCGCACCTTGATCAGCATCAGCTCGCGTTCGATGTGCTGGCCTTCGGTCAGGTCCACCACCTTCACCACCTCGATCAGGCGGTTCAGGTGCTTGGTGATCTGTTCGATGATGTCGTCCGAACCGGTGGTGACGATGGTCATGCGCGACAGGGTCGCGTCTTCGGTCGGCGCCACGGTCAGCGTTTCGATGTTGTAGCCGCGCGCGGAGAACAGGCCCACCACGCGGGACAGCGCGCCCGCTTCGTTTTCGAGCAGTACAGAAATAATGTGTCGCATGATTACAGGTCCTCCGAGCCAAGCAGCATTTCGGAGAGGCCTTTGCCGGCTTTCACCATCGGCCACACGTTCTCACTCTGGTCGGTAATGAAGTTCATGAAGACCAGGCGGTCCTTCATGCCGAATGCTTCTTTCAGCGCGCCTTCGACGTCGCCCGGTTTTTCAATGCGCATGCCGACGTGGCCATAGGCCTCGGCCAGCTTTTCGAAGTCCGGCAGCGAATCCATATAGGACTCGGAGTAGCGCGAACCGTAGTCGATCTGCTGCCACTGGCGCACCATGCCCAGGAAGCGGTTGTTCAACAGGATGATCTTCGGCGTCAGGCGGTACTGTTTGCAGGTCGCCAGTTCCTGGATGTTCATCTGGATCGAGCCTTCGCCGGTAATGCAGGCGACGGTGGCGTCCGGATTGGCCATCTGCACGCCCATGGCGTACGGCAGGCCGACACCCATGGTGCCCAGGCCGCCGGAATTGATCCAGCGGCGCGGCTTGTCGAACTTGTAGTACTGCGCAGCCCACATCTGGTGCTGGCCGACGTCGGAGGTGATGAAGGCGTCGCCCTTGGTGATGTCGTACAGCGACTCCACCACCTGCTGCGGCTTGATCACCAGGTCGGAGGTGGCGTACGCCAGGCACTTGCGGCCGCGCCATTCGTCGATCTGCTTCCACCAGTCTTTCAGCGCGGCGGCGTTCGGGCGCTGCTCGGTGGCGTCCAGCTGCGACAGCAGCTCCACCAGCACGTCCTTCACGTTGCCGACGATCGGGATGTCGACTTTGACGCGCTTCGAGATCGACGATGGGTCGATGTCGATGTGGATGATCTTGCGCGGGTTCTGGCCGAAGTGTTTGGGATTGCCGATCACGCGGTCGTCAAAGCGGGCGCCGATGGCGATCAGCACGTCGCAGTTCTGCATCGCCAGGTTGGCTTCGTAGGTGCCGTGCATGCCGGGCATGCCGACGAAGCATGGATCGGAGGCGCGCGAGCCGCCCAAACCCATCAGGGTGTTGGTGACCGGGAAGCCGAGCTTGTCGACCAGTTTGTTCAGTTCATTCGATGCGTGCGCCAGGATCACGCCGCCGCCGGTGTAGATCATTGGACGCTCGGCGGTCAGCAGCAGCTGCAGCGCCTTGCGGATCTGGCCGGCGTGGCCCTTGTCGACCGGGCGGTAGGAACGCATCTCGATATCCTTCGGATACGAGTACACGTGCTTGTGCATCGAAATATCTTTTGGAATATCGACCAGCACCGGGCCGGGACGGCCGGTCTTGGCGATATAGAAGGCTTTCTTGATGGTCTCGGCCAGGTCTTTCACATCCTTGACCAGGAAGTTGTGCTTGACCACCGGGCGCGTAATGCCGACGGTGTCGCATTCCTGGAAGGCGTCCTGGCCAATGGCGTGGCTCGGCACCTGGCCGGAAATCACCACCATCGGGACGGAATCCATATAGGCCGTGGACAGGCCGGTCACCGCATTGGTCACGCCTGGGCCGGAAGTCACCAGCGCCACGCCCACTTTGTTCGAGCTGCGCGAATACGCGTCGGCGGCATGGATGGCGGCCTGCTCGTGGCGGACGAGGATGTGCTGGAATTTGTCTTGCTTGAAGATGGCGTCGTAGATATAGAGGACGGCGCCGCCGGGGTATCCGAAAACGTGTTCTACGCCTTCCTCAGCGAGGCAGCGGACAACGATCTCGGCGCCCGTGATGGGAGCTTCGGTATTCATGAAACAATCCTTTCAAGGTCCATAGGAGATTGATTGGATGCTCTTGCCTAGCGAAGTGGGCGTCACCGTGCACGACTCTCAGCTTCCCTTCTTTCTGCGGTCACACTGACCCTTCCCCCATGCGTAGCTGGAGTACAAGCCGGTGCTAAACGCAACTCGTTTGGCCGGAGTTTTGCAGCGGTTCCTGCCTACCTCTCGCGCTTGTGGCACGGGTTAGAGCAAACTGCTGACAATAGAAAGCTGGCTTTTCGAAACGGCTTTGTGTGCCTGTCCCGAAGAACCGGGGAGCTTCGTGGTGTGCAAAGCGTCCTTAACGTTACTGCGTTGCACCATATTGGTCAAGCTTATTCTGCATTTTTTGTTAAAATGCCGGATTGTTCAGATAAACAGCAGCGCGCAGCCCTCTTTTCCGACGCATGGCCACAGACAAAGAATTATCGGATTTCCTCGAAAGCGTCGAGCGCCGCGCATTCAAGCAAGCGGTGTACGCGGTCCGCAAGGACGAAGCGGCACTGGATATTGTTCAAGATGCAATGATCAAGCTGGCGGAAAAGTATGGCGACAAGCCTGCCGCCGAGCTGCCTGCACTGTTCCAGCGCATCCTGCAGACCACCATCCTCGATTATTTCCGTCGAGAAAAGGTTCGCAACACCTGGGTCAGCCTGTTTTCCGGCCTGGGCCCCGGCCAGGAAGAGCATGAGGACTTTGATATACTGGAGTCCTACGAGGCTGAACAGGGTTCCCAGGCGGCCGAGTCGAGTGCGGATCAGGTAGAGCGGGCACAGATCTTGCAGATTATTGAAGAAGAAGTGCAAAAGCTGCCTGCGCGTCAACGAGAAGCCTTCCTCATGCGTTACTGGCAGGACATGGATGTAGCTGAAACTGCCGAAGCGATGGGATGTTCCGAAGGCAGCGTCAAAACGCATTGCTCGCGAGCAACTCACACTCTCGCTGAATCGCTCAAAGCCAAGGGAATTAAGTTATGAACACCGAAGATACCAACTTTGCCTACAGCGTGCGGCGCGCGCTCAACGAAAAGCTAGACGATCTGCCAGCCTCGACTACCGATCGCCTTGCTGCGGCGCGCCAGGCTGCCCTGGCACGCAAGAAGGCCGATGCGCCGGCGCGCGTACGCGTGGCCGCCACCGCCCCGGCCGTGGCCGGCGGCTCCGGCTTCTTTGCCAATCCGTTTGCCTGGTTCAACCGCGCCAGCGTGGCCCTGCCATTGCTGCTGGCAATGGGCGGCCTGGTCGGCGTGTACCAGTACGAACAGCAGCAATCGATCGTGGAACTGGCAGAAATGGACGCCGCCGTGCTGTCCGATGAGCTGCCGCTGTCTGCTTACCTTGACCAAGGCTTTGGCGCCTACCTCGAGACTCGCGAGCAATAAGTATGGCGCGTGTCAGTGGTAGGAAAAAGTGGATTGCTGGCGCGATCGCCCTGCTGGGCGCTGGGATTGCTGCCGCCGTCTGGCTGGTGAGCCGTCCCGCTTCGCACGCCACCACCGCGCCCTCGCCTGCTGCCGCCACTGCCGACGCCGCCAAGCCGGTCGGTGAAAAACCGCATTGGTCCGACCTCAAGCCAGCCCAACAGCAAGCCCTGGCACCGCTGCAGGCAACCTGGGAGGAATTGGGTCCGGTCCGCAAGCAGAAATGGATTTCCATCGCCAACCGCCTGGCCAAGATGAAGCCGGCGGAAAAAGAGCGCGTGCAGGAACGCATGCATGAATGGATCGCCCTGACCCCGGCCGAGCGCAAGGCCGTGCGCGAGAACTTTGCACGCGCGCAGAAGAAAGCCACGCCGCCGGGCCAGCGTGCGGCCGAGTGGGAGCAGTACAAGAACCTGCCGGAAGAAACCAAGAAAGCCCTGGCTGAGGCCGGCGCCGCCAAGAAAGCCCAGGTCGCGAAGACGCCGACCCCAGCCCAGGCTGCGGCCAAGACGCCAGCCCCGGTCAAGGCCGCCGGCCATGGCCTGGTGCCGGCGCCGGGCACGGTGCCGCCGGGCACGGTGCCGCCGGCGCCGATCGGTCTGCCGCAAGGTTCGCCGGCTGTCGTGCCGCCAGGCAGCGCGCAAGGCGTGACTCCGGTCCCGGCCACTGCACCGGCAGTGGTCGCGCCAGGCGCCGCGGCGCCGGCCGCCGCACCGGCAACCAGCCCGGCTGCGGCGGGCGATGCTGCCGCGCCTGCCGCCCCTCCGCTCGCTGCGCCGAGCGCCCCAACAGTGCTCCCGAATGCAAGCAAATAACGCTGTCCCGACCGTCAAGCGCCGCCTGACGTCGATGCTCTATGAGATCCTGCTGGCGTTTGCCGCCTTGTTCCTGCCCTTCCTGGTGTTCGAGATCATCACCAAGGCCAGCCATACGCCACAGGTCGAACATATGCGCCAGGCCCTCGCTTTCCTGATCCTCGGCATTTATTTCGTGCACCAGTGGACACGCAAGGGCCAGACCCTCGCCATGCAAACCTGGCGCATCAAAGTCGTGCAGCCTGGCCATGAGCGCCTGCCGGTACGCACCGCCCTGGTCCGCTACCTGCTGGCCTGGCTGTGGGTCTTGCCCGGCATCGTGGTGGCCTATGCCGCCGACCTCAGCAACAAGCACAAGCTGTACGCCATCTTCGCCAGCATCGTGCTGTGGTCGCTGACCGCCTTCCTCAATAAAGACCGCCAGTTCCTGCACGACAAACTGGCCGGCACCCGCCTGGTGCAACTGCCCAAGCCGGAAAAAGCTGCCAAGAAGTAACCCTCGGCGCCTGCCTGGCTAATGCTGCGGCCACGGCGCGCTATACTGGATTCGTGCGAGGGAGGCGATCATGGACAAAGACAGTCAATTCACGGGCTCCATTCCAGAAACGTACGAACGCAGCATGGTGCCGCTGCTGTTCAGTCCCTACGCCATCGATATGGCGCGCCGCGTGGGCCAGCGCCGCCCGCAGCGCATCCTGGAAATCGCGGCCGGCACCGGGGCTGTGACGCGGCACCTGCTGCAGGAATGCCCACAAGCCCACATCGTCGCCACCGACCTGAACGAGGCCATGCTGGAACAGGCACGCAAGGCCGTCGCTTCACCGCGCATCGAATGGCGCCAGGCCGACGCCCAGCAGCTGCCCTTCCCCGATGCCAGTTTCGATGCACTGGCCTGCCAGTTCGGCGTGATGTTCTTTCCCGATAAAGTGCGCGCCTTCAGTGAGGCGCGCCGCGTGCTCAGGGCGGGCGGCCTGTATTGCTTCAACGTGTGGGATGGCATCAGCCATAACGAGTTTTCCGCCACCATCAACCACGCGCTGGCCAAGGTCTTCCCGGCCGACCCGCCACGCTTCCTGGCGCGCATGCCCTACGGCTACCATGATGTGGAAGTGATCCGCGCCGACCTGGCGCGCGCCGGCTTTAGCGGCGCGGTGACGCATGAAGTGGTGGCCGCCAGCAGCCGCGCCGAATCCGCGCGCAGCACTGCCATGGCCTTATGCCAGGGATCACCCTTGCGGGCCGACATCGAGGCGCGCGACCCGGCCCGCCTGCAGGAGGCAACGGACGCCGCCGCAGCCGCACTGGAAGAAAAGTTCGGGCCCGGCCCGAGCGAGGGCCGCATGCAGGCGATCGTCTTTACCTGCGAGGTGTAAGCGCGCTCACGCGGGTGGTACGAACCTGCGCAGCAAGGTGCCTTTGGTGTTGAAGACAAACCCCTTGCCGCCCACCAGCACCGAATCCTGGCACTCGGGCGTGGTGCAGCGCCGCACGCATTCCTGGCACGCCTGCGCCTCGCCATCCCGGACGGCCAGGCAGGCATCGTACAGCGGCGGCACCACGATTCTGAACGAGCCGGCGCGGAAGTAGCCGCATTTGCCACCTACGCTGAAACGCCCGACGCCCTGTTCGGCATAGGGATAGTCGAAATCGCCGGTATGGGCAATGCCCGGCACCACGACCACGCCACGCCGGTTCACCGCCACCACCTCGCGCGGCGCCTCGATCACAATGACGGCGAAGCCGGACTTGTCCAGCGCCAGGCGGTGCAGGTACTGCCGCTTCACCTGGCGCACCTTGCCCACCGTTTCCAGGCAAGTGGCCGACCAGTCGCCGTCCTTCGGACACGGATCTTGCGCCATGGCCGGGACGACGACAATGGCAAGCAGGCAGGCCAGCAGGAAAGCGCGCATTACTTCGCCGCCTTCAGCGGGAAGGGATAGACGCGGGCCCCGCCCACGTCGTCATCGTCGCCCAGCGCCAGCTCGCCGCGCTCGAATGCGGCCAGCACTTCCAGCGCCTGCTCCAGCTCCGGCTCGGGCACCATGACACGCGCCCCGCCGATGGCCGGTGCCAGCAGCAGCGCGGCCTGTACATGCTGGTCATCCATGACGGTGGCGTGCAGGCCCGCCGCGCGCAGGCATCCGCACAGGATGAAGGCATCGGCCGGCACCAGGCAGCGGCGGACCAGGCAAAAGTGGTTTTCCATGGTGAGGATGTTGCTACTTTATGTAGTAATATTTTTATTACAACAATTAAATGGAGATTCCTGATGCAACTGCGTGCAAGCCTGATTCTACTGCTACCGCTGGCGATACTGGGCGGCTGTAAAACCCTTGAGGTGCAAGAGTCGATGTTTATCCGCTCCGATGCCGTGATCAAGGCCAAGCCTTTGCCGGAGCAGGTGTTCGCCAACAGCAGCAAGCTCGAACTGCAGCGCCCGGACGGCGTCCAGCTGAACGGCGTGCTGGTGACGCGCGAAGGCGCTGAGCGCACCCTGCTCTACTTTGGCGGCAACCTGTTCCGCATGGATGCGGATGGCAAGCAGATCCTGTCCTCGCTTGAGCGCTGCAAGGTCAATGTCGCCATGTTCGACTATCGCGGCTACGGGCGCAGCAAGGGCAAGCCGACGGTCGCCATCCTGAAGGAGGATGCCGTGGCGATCTACGACATGCTGGAGGCGCGCACCCCAGGCAAAGTCGCGGTGCACGGCCAGTCGCTGGGCAGCTTCGTGGCGGCCGGCGTGGCGCAGCAGCGCCCGGTGCGCTCGGTGGTGCTGGAAACGCCGGGCGCTTCGCTGATGGAGATCGTGCACAACCAGGTGCCGTGGTACTACAAGCCCTTCACCACCATCAAATTCGCGCCCGAGCTGACCGTGGTCGACCAGGTCGCCACCGTACGGCAGATCAAGTCGCCCTTGCTGGTCATGGTCGGCGAACGCGATGACCTGACACCGGCCTACATGGGGCGCCAGGTGTTCGAGGCGGCCAGCCAGCCCGCCAAGCAGCTGTTCGTGCTGCCAGAGGCCGGCCACAACAACGTGCTGTCCAACCCGTCAACCGCCGCCACCCTCTGTCCTTTCATCGAAGCCTGACAGCAAGGGGTGGCGCGCCGTGAACGCCGCCAGGTGTTCCAGCAAGGCGCGCACGCGGGCCGGCAGGTAGCGCTGCTGCGGCCAGACCGCGTACACCGTGCGGAACTGCGGCGTCCACCCCGGCAGCACCCGCTGCAGCGCACCGGACTGCAGGCTGGCGTGGCATTGCAGCTCGGGCGCCAGCACGATGCCCAGGCCCGCCTCCGCCATCATCACCGCCAGCCGCACCTCGTTCACCCGCACACGCGGTTCGGGGCGCAGCACGCTCTCCACGCCGCTGGCGGGGTCGCGCAGGCGCCATTCGCGCAGCGGCAGTGTGGCAATCGCGGCGTGCTTTGCCAGTTCCGCCGCATTGCGCGGCATGCCGTGCCGTTCCAGGTAAGCCGGGGCCGCGGCCAGCACCAGGCGCACGTCACCCAGTTTGCGCTGCGTCAGCATGGAGTCGGCCTGGGCGCCGATGCGGATCGCCAGGTCGGCCCCGCTGCCCACCAGGTCCTGTACTTCATTGGATAGCTCGAGCTCCAGCTGCACCAGCGGGTAGCGCTCCAGGAAGCTGGACCAGGCGGGTGCCAGGATCTCGCTGGCGAAATTGACCGGCGCCAGCACCCGCACAGTGCCTTCGATCGCGCCCAGCGTGGCGTCCAGCCGCAGCGTGGCCTGGCGCAGGGCCTGCACCAGCGGCCGGCATTGTTCGTAGTATTGGGCGCCCTCCGCCGTCGGCTGGGTGCGGCGCGCACTGCGGTGCAGCAGGCGGTAGCCGAGCGATGCCTCCAGCCTTTGCAGGCGGCGCGTGACGGTGGCGGTTGGCAAGCCTTCCTTTTCGGCGGCGGCGTTCAGGCTGCCTGCTTCAACGATGGCGACAAACAGGGCAAGGTCGTCCAGCATGATTCCATTTTTGGAATTAGAGATTGAAATTTCGTCTCTAGTGTACCTCAACGGAATTTATTACGCTTGAGGCATTGAATAATGCCTTGGGAGATACACCATGCCTGACCTGCGTACCCGCGCGATTTTCGCCGCCCTGATGTCCCTGATGATGTCGGTGATCATGAGTGGCTGGATTACCTGGCTGAATATCGGCTTCCAGCCCAACTATGCTGACCGCTGGCTGCACGCCTTCCTGGCGGCCTGGCCGGCCGCCTTCGTCAGTGTGATGCTGATTGCGCCGACCGTGCAGCGCCTGACGCAGCGCGTTTCGGCCGCGCTGCGCTAAGGCTGGGCCTTACACCCAGGCTTTGAACTCGATGCCGTTCTGCATGCTACCGACCAGTGCGGCATAGTTTTCCTCGCTCTCGCTGAAGCCCACCAGCACGCTCGACAGCGGCGCCTTGTTGTTGTCCAGCACGTCGAGCCAGTAGCGGAAGCCTTCGCTGTCCGGCGCGCGGTGCAGGATGTTGTTGTACAAGCGCAGCAGGAAGTCGGCGTTGTCGAAGTGGGTGCCGTAGATGCTGCGGAACTCATTCGAATTGATGAATCCAGCCGCCGCATTGAACAGGGAGTAGCCGCTGTCCAGCGCATTGATCCAGTAGCCCAGGCCTTCCAGGTCGGGGGCCCGGTTGAAGGCGGCCTGGTACAGACGATAGGCCTGGCCGGCCGAGCCGTTGATGTCGAAGGCCACATCGATATCGGCGAAGTCGATGCGCTCGATATTCGACAGCAGGTCCTTGCCGTCATTGCCCACCAGGTCGGTCACGATGACGCGGTCGCCATCCACGCGCACCGAGTATTCGGAACGCTTGCCGTTGTAATAGGCCTCATCCAGGCCGGTGCCGCCATCCAGGTAGTCGTTGCCACGGCCGCCCAGCAGGGAATCGCGGCCGCCATAACCGAAGATATTGTCGTCGCCGGCGGTGCCGTTGATGTCCTCGCCCTTGCTGGTACCGTCGATATTGTTGCCGCTCAGGGTGCCCAGGTCCTCGTAGATGCTGAGGGTGACGGCCTGCTGGCCGGGACCCGCGCCCTGCCACCAGGAGGCGTCCACGTAATAGGTGCCAGTGTACGGCGCGACGAAGGTCACGTGGTCGTAGCCCCAGCCGCCGCTCAGGTCATCTTCGGCGATCGCGTTGCCCTGATCGTCAAACACCAGCAGCACGTCCGGGTCTTTGAAGCTGGTGGAGCTGAGCGAGTACATGGCGCCGGCAATGGCCTTGAAGCTGAACACCGCCGCGCCGGCCGCGCCAGCGTAATTGGCGGTGTACTGCACGGCGTTCTCGTAGTTGTGCGCGTTGTAGGCCAACATCGACAGGCGTGGCGCATAGGCCATTTCGTACGGGGTCAGTTTGGTGAAGTACGGAATGGTGGTGTAGCTCATGGCAGTCTCCTGGGTTATCCTGGTTAAATCTTAGCCACGCCTGCCGCAGGAAAAGGCAAGAATTACAAATTGTTTCGCAGATTACAGGTTCCGCTCAAGGACGCCTTGCTCAGAAGCGTTCGTAACCCTGCAGGTAGCGCCATTCGCCGGGCTGCAGGCCGGCCATGGAAATGCGGCCGATGCGCTGGCGTTTGATGGCGGTGGCTTGCAGGCCCACCTCGGCGCACAGCTTAGCCACCAGGGCCGGCTTCGGCGGCCGCACGGCAAAGCGCAGGCGATGCTCGTTCTGCCAGCTCACCTTGCCGTTGCCCTGGTTCAGTTGCGCCAGGCCGTTGTCGGCGATGGTGCCTTGCACGTCGACGATCAGTTCCTGCTCGACCAGGGCGCCTTCATCGACCAGCTTGCGGGCGACGCGGAAGTCCTGCGTGAAGACGAACAGCCCCGATGCGCTGTGCTCCAGCGGCAGGCAGGCGGTCAGGTTGCGCAGGTGGCGCGACAGGAAACGGGTGCGCTGGGCATCGGCGCTGCGCGCTTCGGGCAGCAGGCAGGCCAGCGGGTCGGCGCCGGCTGGCTTGTTGAGCAGGATGGTGACCGGGGCGATTTCCAGCAGTGTGGCGTCCGGCGCCAGCACCACTTGCTGCTGCGGGGCGACGCGGGCGCCCGGTTCTTCCACGATCTTGCCGTCCACGCTGACGAAGGCGCCTTCGATATAGATTTCCGCTTCGCGGCGCGAGCATGGAACCATGTCCGCCACACGCTTGGCGAGGCGGATAGTGTTGTCTTCGTTGTTCATTATTGCTTGAAGTAGTGGGCGAACACGGCGGCGACTTTTTCCAGGTCGGCGCGGTTGACGTCCAGGTGGGTCACGAGGCGCAGGGTCGGCGCCATCGAGACACGGATGCGTTCTGCTGCCAGCGCGGCATTCAGCCCTTGGCAGGCGTCGCGCGGCATGGTGACGAACAGGATGTTCGTTTGTGGCTGGCTGACTTGCAGCGCGCCGATTTTCGCCAGCTCGGCGGCCAGCCAGGCGGCGTTGGCGTGGTCTTCGGCCAGGCGCTGCACATTGTTCTGCAGCGCATACAGGCCGGCTGCGGCGAGGATCCCGGCCTGGCGCATGCCGCCGCCCAACATCTTGCGCCAGCGCTTGCCCTCTTCGATCAGCTGCCGGCTGCCGCACAGGACCGAGCCAACCGGCGCGCCGAGGCCTTTGCTGAGGCAGACCGAGACGCTGTCGAACCCCTGCACGGCTTGCCGCAGGGTGATGCCTTGCTGGACCGCTGCGTTGCAGATACGGGCGCCGTCCAGGTGGGTGGCCAGGCCGCGTTGATGCGCCAGCGCGGTGGCCTGCTGCACATAGTGCTGCGGCAGGACTTTACCGCCGATGGTGTTTTCCAGCGCCAGCAGCCGGCTGCGGGCAAAATGCACGTCGTGCGGCTTGATGGCCGCTTCGATGTCGTGCAGCGCGATGCTGCCGTCGGGCTGGTTGGTGAGCGGCTGCGGCTGGATGCTGCCCAGGACCGCGGCGCCGCCGCCTTCGTATTTGTAGGTGTGGGCGTCCTGGCCGACCAGGTACTCGTCGCCCCGGCCGCAATGGGCCAGCAAGGCGATCAGGTTGGTTTGCGTGCCGGACGGCGCGAACAGCGCCGCTTCGTAGCCGAAGGTCTCGGCGGCGTAGTCTTGCAGGGCGTTGACCGTGGGGTCGTCGCCATACACATCGTCGCCGACAGCGGCGCCGTGCATGGCGTCGCGCATCGCGGCGCCTGGCTGCGTGACGGTGTCGCTGCGCAGGTCGATCCAGCGCTCACCGCCAGGTGCAAGCTGTTGTGCCGCGCCGGCAGCGGCCGGATACGCCGTGCTCACGGTGCAACCCCGGCCTCGGCGGCGGCCGCGCTGTCGGCGCCCGCTGGGGCACCGGTGTAGAAGCGCCCGCCCATTTCATCGAGGCCGATGGTGCTGAGGACTTCCTTCAGGCGCTCGGCCGGGCGGCGGCGTGGCAGGTTCTTGTAGGTGGCTACAATCAGCTCATTCTTCATCGAATGCTCCCAGCCGACCAGCTCCGTGACGGTGACCTGGTAGCCGTGCGACTCCAGCTGCAGGCAGCGCAGCACATTGGTGATCTGGCTGCCGAACTCGCGCGTGTGGATCGGGTGGCGCCACAACTCGGTCAGCACGTTCTTGCCTAGCGAAGAGCCCTTGTTCTTGCGCAGCACGGACGCGACTTCGGCCTGGCAGCACGGCACCAGCACGATATGCCTGGCCTTCTTCTTCAGCGCGAAATCGATGGCGTCGTCCGTCGCGGTATTGCAGGCGTGCAGCGCGGTGACGATGTCGATCTGCTCCGGCAGCTGGTCGGAGGTGGTCGATTCCGCCACCGACAGCGGCAGGAAGCTCATGCCCGGGAAGTCGAACTTGCGCGCCAGCTCCTCGGAACGCGCCACCAGCTCCTCGCGGGTTTCGATGCCGTAGATATGCGAATCATCGCCCAGCGCCTTGAAGAACAGGTCGTAGATGATGAAGCCGAGGTAGGACTTGCCTGCGCCGTGGTCGACCAGCGATACCGAGCCCTTGGCCGCGCGCACGTCGTTCAGCAGCGGCTCGATGAACTGGTACAGGTGGTAGACCTGTTTCAGCTTGCGGCGCGAATCCTGGTTCAGCTTCCCGTCGCGGGTGAGGATGTGCAGCTCCTGCAGCAGCGCGACCGACTGGCCGGGCTTGACTTCAGGGATGTCGGTGACGGTGGTCGGCAGCGGCGCCGCTGCGGCTTTGGCGCCGCCGGCAGCTTTATTGCGCTTCATCGATCCACGCCTGCTGGATCGCTTCCAGCACTTTTTCGCCGCCGCGTTTATGGTCGTCGTCGAATTCTTCCAGGTCGACGATCCAGTTATGCAGGTCCGTAAAGCGGATGCCGGTCGGATCGACATCCGGATACTTGTCGTACAGGGCCTCGGCAATGGCCGTGACATCAGTCCATTTCAGCATGGTGCACTCCCGGCTCAGTGGCCGCCTTCGCTGGCGTGGTTGATCGTGTATTTCGGGATTTCGATGACCAGGTCTTCGTCCGCCACGATGGACTGGCACGACAGGCGCGAACAGGCTTCCAGGCCCCAGGCCTTGTCCAGCAGGTCTTCCTCGGTTTCGGTCGCTTCGTTGAGCGAGTCGAAGCCTTCACGCACCAG
Source organism: Pseudoduganella sp. (assembly GCF_041914865.1). Lineage (NCBI taxonomy): Bacteria > Pseudomonadati > Pseudomonadota > Betaproteobacteria > Burkholderiales > Oxalobacteraceae > Pseudoduganella > Pseudoduganella sp. Next base: position 13,812 of record NZ_JAYSCO010000056.1, read on the forward strand.
CACGTGGCAGGTGGTGCAGGCGCAGGACTTCTCGCAGGCGTGTTCGATATGGATGTCGTTTTCCAGCAGGACGTCGCATACGGACTTGCCGCCTTCGGTTTCAATCACAGCGCCTTCAGGACACAGCTTGGCATGCGGCAGGATAACGATTTGTGGCACTTCTATTCCCCAGTCAATTAAACAACCTGGTCCAGCGATTTGCCGGCCAGTGCGCTGCGCACGCTGCGGTCCATGCGGCGCGATGCGAATTCTTCGGTGCCCTGGGCCAGGGCTTCGTAAGCGGCTTTCACCGCGTAGTGGTCGGCTTCGCCGCTGCCGGACTTTTCCAGCACGTCCATGGTGGCGGCCATCAGGGCGTTGATGGCGGCGCGCTCGTCGTCCGACAGCAGCGCCGCATCCTCGTCCAGCGCGGACTGGGTCGCCAGCATGATGCGCTCGGCTTCCACCTGCTCTTCGCGCAGGGCGCGCGCCTTCATGTCGGCTTCCGCCTCGGTGTGCGATTCGGACAGCATGCGCGCCACATCGTCGTCGCCCAGGCCATAGGATGGCTTGACGGTGATCGAGGCTTCCACATTGGAGCGCAGCTCGCGCGCGGAGACGGACAGCAGGCCGTCCGCGTCCACCTGGTAGGTGATGCGGATGCGCGCCGCGCCGGCCGCCATCGGCGGGATGCCGCGCAGTTCAAAGCGCGCCAGCGAGCGGCAGTCGCTCACCAGTTCGCGCTCGCCCTGCAGCACGTGCACCGCCAGCGCGGTCTGGCCGTCCTTGAAGGTGGTGAACTCCTGCGCGCGGGCGCACGGGATGGTGGAGTTGCGCGGGATGATCTTCTCAACCAGGCCGCCCATGGTTTCAATGCCCAGCGACAGCGGGATCACATCCAGCAGCAGCCAGTCGTCGCCGGCGGCGCGGTTGCCGGCCAGCAGGTTGGCCTGGATGGCGGCGCCCAGCGCCACCACTTTGTCCGGGTCGATGTTCGCGTGCGGGATGGTGTGGAAGTACTCGCCCACCGCGCGCTGCACGTGCGGCATGCGGGTCGCGCCGCCGACCATGACCACGCCGTCGATATCGTCGGCGTCGACATTGGCGTCGCGCAGGGCCTTCTTCACCGCGTTCATGGTCTTGGCGACCAGGTGCTTGGTGATGTCGGCGAAAATTTCCGGGGTGATGCGCTGGTGGACTTCTTCGCCCGAACGCAGCACGGCGTCGATGGTCACTTCGGCCTTGGTCGACAGCAGTTCCTTGGCTTCGCGCGCCTTCACCATCAGGGTGGCGGTGTCCTCATCGGACAGCGGCGCCAGTTTTTCCTGCTCGTGCACCCAGCAGAACAGGCGGTGGTCGAAGTCGTCGCCGCCCAGCGCGGAGTCGCCGCCGGTGGCCAGCACCTCAAACACGCCTTTGGACAGCTTGAGGATCGAGATATCGAAGGTGCCGCCGCCCAGGTCGTACACGGCGAAGATGCCTTCCGAGCCGTTATCCAGGCCGTAGGCGATCGCCGCGGCGGTCGGTTCGGACAGCAGGCGCAGCACGTTGATGCCCGCCAGCTGCGCGGCGTCTTTCGTCGCCTGGCGCTGCGCTTCATCGAAGTAGGCCGGCACGGTGATCACGGCGCCAACCAGGTCGTCGCCCAGCGAGTCTTCGGCGCGCTGGCGCAGCGTGGCCAGGATCTGCGCCGACACTTCCACCGGCGACTTCACGCCGGCCACGGTCTTCAGCTGCACCATGCCCGGCGCATCGACGAAATCGTAAGGCAGGTTCTCGGCGTAGGCGATGTCCTTCAGGCCGCGCCCCATGAAGCGCTTGACCGAGACGATGGTGTTCTTCGGATCGGTGGTCTGGTGCGCCTGCGCCTTGTAGCCGATGTTGGCATGGCCGTTCGGCAGGTAACGCACCACGGAAGGCAGCAGCGGGTGGCCGTCTTCGTCGTTCAGCACTTCTGGAATGCTGCTGCGCACGGTCGCTACCAGCGAGTTGGTGGTGCCGAGGTCGATGCCCACTGCCAGCCGGTGCTGGTGCGGGGCGGTCGACATGCCCGGTTCGGAAATCTGCAAAAGAGCCATGGTGAAACCTGTCTTATTCTTTTACGCCTCGATGGCGTCGTAAGCGAAGCGCACTTCTTCGCCGAATTTTTCGATGAACATCAGCGCGCGCACGCCTTGCGCGGCGGCGTGATAGTCACCGGAATTGCATTGCTGTTCAATCTCCGCCAGCTGCGACTTGCGCGCGGCGCGCAGCTGGCCGTCCAGCTTGTCGAGCAGGTCGCCGTCCTTGTTGGCGCGCGCCTCGGCCAGCTCCTCGCGCCACTCCATCTGCTGCATCAGGAATTCCATCGGCATGGCCGTGTTGGATTCCACCTTCAGGTCGACGCCATTCAGCTCGCACAGGTACTGCGCGCGCTTTTGCGGATTCTTCAGGGTCTGGTAGGCCTCGTTGGAGCGGGTCGACCACTGCATGGCGACGCGCTTTTCCGCATCGGTGGCGTTGACGAACTTGTCGGGGTGGACGCGGCTCTGGACTTCGCGGTAGGCGCTGTCCAGGGCGCCCAGGTCGACGGCGAACTGCTGGGGAAGCTGGAATAGTTCGAAGTGGTTTTGCACGATATTAAATGCGGAAGCTTTCGCCGCAACCGCAAGCATCCTTCTCGTTCGGGTTGTTGAACTTGAAGCCTTCGTTCAGGCCTTCGCGCGCGAAGTCCAGCTCGGTGCCGTCGATGTACGGCAGGCTTTTCGGGTCAACAAAGACTTTCACGCCGTGCGATTCGAAGACGGCGTCTTCCGCCGCCACTTCGTCCACGTATTCCAGCTTGTAGGCCAGACCGGAGCAGCCGGTCGTGCGTACGCCAAAACGCAGGCCAATGCCCTTGCCGCGACGCTCGATGTAGCGGTTGATATGCTTGGCTGCTTTTTCGGTCAGGGTGACTGCCATAACGTCCTCGCTTATGCGCCGTGCTTGGCCTTGTAGTCGTTCACAGCTGCCTTGATGGCGTCTTCCGCCAGGATCGAGCAGTGGATCTTCACTGGCGGCAGGGCCAGTTCTTCCGCGATCTGGGTGTTCTTGATGGCCAGCGCCTCATCCAGCGACTTGCCCTTCACCCATTCGGTGACCAGCGAGCTGGAGGCGATTGCCGAACCGCAGCCGTAGGTCTTGAATTTTGCGTCTTCGATCTTGCCGTCCGCGCCGACCTTGATCTGCAGCTTCATCACGTCGCCGCAGGCAGGTGCGCCGACCATGCCGGTGCCTACGGTCTCGTCGCCTTTTTCAAAGGAACCGACGTTGCGTGGGTTTTCGTAGTGGTCGAGGACTTTTTCCGAGTATGCCATGTTGATGCTCCTTAAATTCTGTAATTAGTGCGCTGCCCACTGGATGGTGGAGAGGTCCACGCCATCCTTGTACATTTCCCACAGCGGGGACAGCTCGCGCAGCTTGCCGACTTTGCCCTTCAGCAGGTCGACCGCGAAATCGACGTCCTGCTCGGTGGTGAAGCGGCCGATGGTGAAACGGATCGAGCTGTGCGCCAGTTCGTCGCTGCGGCCCAGGGCGCGCAGCACGTAGGACGGTTCCAGCGACGCCGAGGTGCAGGCGGAACCGGACGACACGGCCAGGTCCTTCACGGCCATGATCAGCGACTCGCCTTCCACGTAGTTAAAGCTCACGTTCAGGTTGTGCGGCACGCGGTGGTCCATGTCGCCGTTGACGTAGGTTTCTTCGATTTCCTGCAGGCCCTTGGCCAGGCGGTCGCGCAGCGCGCGGATGCGGGCGATCTCGGACTCCATCTCCACTTTCGCCAGGCGGAACGCTTCGCCCATCGCCACGATCTGGTGGGTTGGCAGGGTGCCGGAGCGCAGGCCGCGCTCATGGCCGCCGCCGTGCATCTGCGCTTCGATACGCACGCGCGGCTTGCGGCACACGTACAGGGCGCCCACGCCTTTCGGGCCGTAGGTCTTATGCGCGGTGAAGGTCATCAGGTCGACTTTCAGGTCCTGCAGGTCGATCGCCACCTTGCCGGTCGCTTGCGCGGCGTCGCAGTGGAAGATAATGCCTTTCTTGCGGCAGAAGGCGGCAATGTCCTTGATCGGCTGGATCACGCCGATTTCGTTGTTGACCATCATGACCGAGACCAGGATAGTGTCCGGGCGTACCGCCGCTTCCAGCTGTTCGATGGTGATCAGGCCGTTGTCCTGGGTGTCCAGGTAGGTCGCCTCGAAGCCCTGGCGCTCCAGCTCACGCACAGTGTCCAGCACGGATTTGTGCTCGGTTTTCACGGTGATGATGTGCTTGCCCTTGGACTTGTAGAAGTTGGCCGCGCCCTTCAGGGCAAGGTTGTTCGATTCGGTGGCGCCGGAGGTCCAGATGATTTCGCGCGGGTCGGCGTTGACCAGGGCGGCCACATGGCCGCGCGCCTCTTCCACCGCAGCTTCCGCGGTCCAGCCGTACATGTGGCTGCGGGAGGCCGGGTTGCCGAACTGTTCGCGCAGGTAAGGGATCATCTTGTCCGCAACGCGTGGATCGATCGGCGTGGTGGCCGAGTAGTCCATGTAAATCGGGAAGTGCGGCGCGGTCTTGAATTCTACCGGTGCTACCTGGGCGACGTTCTTTTCGGGGGCGTTCATCTAAATTACTCCAATTCGGTTAACCGAGGGCTGCTTGGTTGCTGTTGCGGTGCACATGCACCGGCTGCTCTGCCGCGGCTTTGGCTTTTTGCTGGTCGACCAGGTCCTGCAGCGAGACGGAATCCAGGTAATCGACCATTTTTTCGTTCAGGGTGGCCCACAGTTCGTGGGTCATGCAGCGGGTGCCATTCGCATGGTCTGCCCCGTGGCAATTTTCCTTGCCGCCGCACTGGGTTGCATCGAGCGGTTCGTCAACAGCGATAATGATGTCGGCGACGGTCACCTTGTCTGCCTTGCGGGCCAGGCTGTAGCCGCCGCCAGGGCCGCGGATCGATTCCACGATTTCGTGGCGGCGCAGCTTGCCGAACAATTGTTCGAGGTAAGACAAGGAGATCGACTGGCGCTGGCTGATTCCGGACAGCGTCACCGGACCCTTGCCCTGGCGCATCGCCAGGTCAATCATCGCAGTCACAGCAAAACGGCCTTTGGTAGTCAGACGCATCACAACCTCGGTTCAACTCAGTTAAAATATCGTTCTGTCTCGCTGGAAATACCCGGATTACTTGAACGATTTAGTCAAGTATACCAGACTTGCGCAGACCTTGCCGGCGCTGCCTCAGCGCTTCAGCAGCCCCATCGGTCCAAACAGGGCCTGCATTTCCTTATTGCCAATAAAACTGACGTTGTACGGGTGCTCCGCCACGATCTGCGGCAGCGCCTGCACGCTTGCCAGCTTGTTCAGGTCGGCTGCAATCTTTCCCCAAAGAATCAACTTGGGCTGGCGCGCCGCCAGCGCCTGCATCACGGTATCGAAGAAGGGGCGCCAGGCTTTGGCATCCTTCACCGGCGCCACGTGGGCGCGGAACACCAGCGACGCATTCAGCAGCAGGAAGCCGTTGGCGTGCAGCTTGTCCTGGATGTCAGCCAGCGTTTGCGCGCAGCCGGCGGCGGCACGGGCGCGCTGGGCGGCGGCGGCCAGCGCCGGGCCGGTGCTGCCGTCTTCGGTGAGCAGGCCCTCGGCCACCAGCAGCATTTTCATGAAATTACGTAGCGAGGTCGCCTTGTTGACCGGCTTGGACAGCGCGCCGCCCTCCTCGTCCGACCACAGGCTGCCGACCGCGCCATCCATGAAACAGACCCCGGTCGCGCTTTCGGCGCGCGGATAAGGGCCCTCGCCCACCAGCACGTAGCGCACCTGGTCCAGCGGCTGCGCGAACGCGGCGAACAGGCGGCCCCCGGTCGGCAGGAACTGGTCCGCCGCCAGGGCCGGCAGGTACGCCGGGTCAGCCGCATGCATGTTTTCCAGCCCGCGCACGAGGATATCGTGCCAGGAAGCGTGGGCCAGGCTTACGGCGCTCAGAATAGGCGTGGCAATGGTCATGACGGCGAAATGCGGGCGCAAAAAGGCGAGATTGTAGCGCAAGCCGGGGCAATTCAGGACCGGGATTTCTCCAGCCTGGCGTTGGCGGCGCGCAGTTTGCGGAACATGAAGGCCAGGCCGGCCAGGCCCAGCACAGCCAGCGCTGCCGCCACCGACCAGGCGCGCTCCAGCCGCGTTTGGTTGCGCGATTCCTTGAGGTTTTCCTCCTCGCGGCGCAGGAGTTCTTCCTTCTCGTGGTTTTCCTTCTGCTGCCGCGCTTTAGCGGCGTTGGCGGCGGCCGCCTTCCGCGTGGCGCGGGCGTAGACCTTCACGGCAAACTCGCTCTGGCCCACGTACTCCAGCGCCCGCGCGTACTCGAACAGCGCTTCGGCGTCGATGAATTCCTCGTTGGCGGCCTCGATCGCTGCGCGGCCCTCGTCCAGCTGGCCCAGGTAAATCAGGGCGATGCCTTCGTTGAATTGCGAAATTTCGGCCGACTGGGTGTCCTCGATCGCGCGCGCCGCCGCTTTCGATTCGCGGCTCAGGCGCAGCGCTTCGCGGTAGTCCTGCGTCCGCAGGCTGAGGTCGGCCAGCGTCACCTGCAAGTCCGGCACCAGCTCTTCCATGCGGCGCTTCTGCAGCCACAGCACCACCTCCGCCAGGGCCTCGCGCGCGCGCGCCAGCTGTCCCGCGTCGTCGGCAATCTGGTATTCAGCCAGGCGGGCCCGCGTGACCGCCCCTTCGAACGGGATGGCGCCGGCCTTTGCCTTCAACTCATCGATCGCCTTGAGCGCCTCCGGCCCGCCGCCAGCCAGGCCGCCCAGCGCATATGCCTTGGCGCGCAAGGCCATGAACTGCAGGCTGGGCTGTCCGCTACTGTTGGCCTGCGCCACGGCCTGGTTGATATAGTCGAGCCCCTTGCGCCCGTTGCCGCGCCGGATCTCGTCCTGGCCCATGGTGATGGTGGTCTTGACCAGGATCGCCGGGTCGCTGGTCTTGCCAGCCAGCTCATGCGCCAGCGCCACGTTCTTGCTCACCTCCCCCATCTCATCCATCGAAGAGTGCACATAGACGCGGTCCACCAGGCTGCTGGCGACGATGGCGTCATCGCCCAGCTCACGCCCAATGCGCTCCTCTTCGGCGGCGGCGGCCAGCGCCAGCTTGGCGTCGGTTTCGCGCGCGGCATTGCTGACCAGCGAAAAATAGCGGGCCTGTTCGCTTTGCGGCCATTTGGCTACTTGCGGTTTCATTTTCTGCAACTCGGCCAGGGTGGCCTTTGGCGCCAGGTAGGAGTATTCGCGCAACTGGCCAAGCCGGGCGCGCAAGGCTTGAACATCTTGCGCCTGGGCCGCCAGGTGGCTCAGCCCGGTCGCCAGGATGGTCGCGCTCAACCAGCGCGTAAGGTTGCGGCACATGCACTGCCCCACGTTAATCAGAAGGAAAAGTATTTTACTGCCCAGCAAACAAATCGTGGGCATTCAGGATGGCAAAGGCGATTTCCGGGTGCCGATCCAGGCATTTTCGTATCGCCGCGGGTACAGACTGGCGCGTCTTGCGGCACAGGCCGGGGCACTGCGAGAGTTCGATCTGGAAGCCGCGCACGGTGCGTACCTCGTTCGGGCCGGGCGCGATGCGGATGCTGACGCCCAGCTGCTCCTCCAGGCGCTGGCCAATACGCATCAACTCGCCGTAGCTGGCGATGCTTTCGATGCGTTCCAGCAGGCGCTTTTCCTCCTCCTTCGTCAGGCGCAGGATGCGCAGGTCGGCTTGCGGGTCCTGCAGCAGCGCGTCGCGCTGGCAGTCGCACGCGCCGGGCGGGCACTCTTTGCGGATCGGGAACGGCGGCATCGTCATCGCCCCAGTATCCGATGCTTGCATGGTGCTGTCAAACCCGGCCGTATGCTGCCACTTGTGTGCGCCGCACAAGTTTCGTACAGTGCAGAATTGCCAAAATTCCAGATCAGGAAACGTGTGACTATCAGTTTAAAAGGATGGCAGTTCCTGGCATCCCCCGGCGCCCTCGGCCAGCAAATTGCAGAGTTTGACTGGTCGGCGACGCCGCTCGGGCCGCTTGACGCGTGGCCGCAAAGCCTGCGCACCACGGTCAACCTGATGCTCAATTCCAGCCACCCGATCTGGATCGGCTGGGGCCCGGACGCCACCTTCCTCTACAACGACGCGTATATCGATGTGCTGGGCGCGGCCAAGCACCCGTGGGCGCTGGGCCGGCCGGCGCCGGAGGTATGGTCCGAGATCTGGCATTATTGCGGCCCGCTGGCCGACAAGGTGTTCCTGCGCGCGCAGCCGAGCTATGTGGACGCGGTGCAGCTTTTCATGAACCGCGGCGACTGGGTGGAGGAAGTCTGGTATTCCTTCTCCTACAGCCCGATTTTCAACGAAGCCGGCGCGGTGGGCGGCTTGTTCTGCCCCTCCACCGACACCACCGCCACGCGCCTGAATGCGCGCCGCCTGGCGTCGCTCTCCGCCCTGTCCGCCTCGGCCCTGCGCGAGCAGGACGTGGCCAGCGCCTGCGCCACCGCCATGCACACCATCGCCGAAAATCCGGCCGACATCCCGTTCGCCCTGCTGTTCAAGCGCGTGGGCGACACGGTGCGCCTGCAGCAGACGGCGCACGTGGCGGAGGCAGCCTGCGACATGGCGCTGTGGCCGGTGCACGACGTGCTGGCCAGCGGCCAGGCCGTGGTCGTGCCCACCACCAGCCTGCCCGGCCTGCCGCTTGGGCTGGCCGGGCAGCCCGTGCGCGAAGCACTGGCCTTGCCCATCACCGATGGCGTGCTGGTGCTGGGCACCAGCCCGGCGCGCCGGCTCGACGCCGAGTACCGCACTTTTTGCGAGCTGGTGGCCGGCCAGGTCTCGGCCGCCGTGCAGAACGCCAGCGCCGCCGCCGAGCAGCGCCAGCGGGCCGAGTCGCTGGCGGAGCTGGACCGCGCCAAGACCGCCTTCTTCAGCAATGTCAGCCACGAATTCCGCACGCCGCTGACGCTGATGCTGGGGCCGATCGAGGAAGCCCTGAACGACAGCGTGCACCGCCTGCCGGCCGCCCACCACAACCGCCTGCTGCTGGCGCAGCGCAATGCCTTGCGCCTGCAAAAACTGGTGAACACCCTGCTCGACTTCTCGCGCGTGCAGGCCGGCCGGGTCGAGGCACGATATGCGAAAGTTGACCTGGCGGCGCTGACGCGCGACCTGGCCAGCGGCTTTCGTTCGATCATCGAGGGCGCCGGCCTGCGCCTGACCGTCGCCTGCACCGAACTGGACGACAGCGCCTGGATCGATGTCGCCATGTTCGAGAAGATCGTACTAAACCTGCTGTCCAACGCGTTCAAGTTCACCTTCGAAGGCGGCATCAGCGTCACGCTGCGGCAGCAGGGCAAGCATGCCGTGCTGGCCGTGGCCGACAGCGGGGTCGGCATCGCGCGCGAACACCAGCCGCATATTTTCGAACGCTTCCACCGCATCGAGGGCGCGCGCTCGCGTACCCACGAAGGTTCCGGCATCGGCCTGGCCCTGGTGCGCGACCTGGTCGAACTGCTGCACGGCAGTATCGTGCTGCACAGCGTGCCGGGCACGGGCAGCACCTTCACCATCACCCTGCCCCTGGGGCGCGCGCACCTGCGCGACGAGCAGTTGACCCAGGCGCCGGACGGCGGCATGGACCATGTACGCGCAGCCTTCCTGACGGAGGCCCAGCGCTGGCTGCCGGAAGCGGAAGCCGACGAACCCTTCCTCGACCTGGCCGACGACGAAGGCGTGCTGACCGTGGGCGCCCATGTGCTGGTGGTGGACGACAACGCCGACATGCGCGACTACCTGGCGCGCCTGCTGCGCCTGCGCTGGCACGTCAGCACGGCGTCCAATGGGCGCGAGGCCCTGCGCCGGATGGACATCTGCGCGCCCGACCTGGTGGTGTCGGATGTGATGATGCCGGAACTGGACGGCTTCGGCCTGATCGCTGCCATGCACACCAGCCACGCCCTGCACGACATCCCTATCCTGCTGCTGTCGGCCCGCGCCGGCGAGGAAGCGCGCATCGAAGCCGTGAACGCTGGCGCCGACGACTACCTGGTCAAGCCGTTCTCGGCGCGTGAACTGGTGACGCGCGTCGATTCGCAGCTGATGCGTGCACGCATCCGCCAGGCCGAGCGCGCCCACATGGCGCGCATGGCCGACACCTTCCAGCAGGCGCCGGCGGCCATCGCCATCGTGCGCGGCAGCGAGCTGCATTTCGAGCTGGCCAATGAGCGCTTCATGGAGCTGAGCTGGCACCGCGACCTGGTGGGCTGGCCGCTGCGCCGCGCCTTCCCGGAGCTGGAGGGCCAGGGCATGGTGGAGGAGCTGGAGCAGGCGCTGGCCAGCGGCCAGCCGGTCATCGGCAAGGCGCGCCGCGTCATGCTGCGGCGCGCAGGCGAGCTGCAGGAATGCTATTTCGATTATGTGCACCAGCCGCTGCGCAACGCGCGCGGCGAGGTCGACCGCATCGCCATCGTCGCCTTCGAAGTGACGGAACTGGTGCGCGCGCGGCGCGATGCCGAGCTGGCCAACCGCACCAAGGACGATTTCCTGGCCATGGTCGGCCATGAGCTGCGCAACCCGCTGTCGCCGATCCTGATCGCGCTGGAACTGATGCGGTTGAAGGGCCTGGGCCCGCTCGCGCGCGAGCACGCGGCGATCGAACGCCAGGCCCACCACCTGGTACGGCTGGTGGACGACCTGCTGGACGTGGCGCGTATCGCCCAGGGCAAGATCGCCTTGCGCTGCGAGCGCGTGGAACTGGCCCGCCTTATGGCGCAGGCGCTGGAAACCGTCAGCGGCTTGCTCGAAGAGCGCCAGCAAAGCCTGGAACTGGACGTGCCGGACCACGGCCTGGCCCTGGACGCCGACCCGATGCGCTTCGTGCAGGTGCTGGTCAACCTGCTGACCAACGCCGCCAAGTATTCCAACCCGGGCGGCCATATCAGCGTACGCGCGCGGGCCGAACAGGGCTTTGCCGTACTGGCGGTGCGCGACACCGGCATCGGCATCGGCGCCGACATGCTGCCCCACCTGTTCGACAAATTCGTGCAGGCGCCGCAGTCGCTGGACCGTTCGCGCGGCGGCCTGGGACTGGGCCTGTCGATCGCGCGCAGCCTGGTGCAACTGCATGGCGGCGAGATTTCCGCCACCAGCGCCGGCAGCGGCGCCGGCAGCGAGTTCGTGGTGCGCATTCCGCTGGCCGACGAGCCGCCGCAATTGCCCGCCGTGCCCGGCCAGGCTGCAAGCGCCGCCCAGCAGGCGGCGGCAACGCCAAGGCGGGTGCTGCTGGTGGACGACAACCAGGACGTGCTGCAAGGCTTGCGCGCTTTGCTCGAAGTGCGCGGCCACGAAGTGCAGGCGGTGGCCGACCCGGCCAGCGCCCTGCGTACCAGCGCCAGCTTTGTGCCCGACCTGGCCATCCTGGATATCGGCCTGCCCGGCATGGACGGCTATGAACTGGCAAGCGAGTTGCGGCGCCAGCCCGGCTTTGGCAACACGCGCCTGGTGGCCCTGTCCGGCTACGGCCAGCAAGCCGACCAGGCCCGCTCGCGCGCCGCCGGCTTCGCCGCCCATCTGGTGAAACCGATCACACCGGCCCAGCTGTATTCCTTGCTGGCCGACCAATAAAATGTTGCAAATTATCCACGATAGTTTCCTTTGGGGAAATAGCTCAGGCAGGCGGCGTGCTACACTTTGTACCCCATGCCGCCCCTCTTCCACCGCCGCCATTTCCTGCGCCTGGCCGCCGCCGTCTGGCTCGCCTGCGCCGCCGCCCATGCCTGGGCGGATGAGCGCCGCGTCCTGGTGCTGTACTCGCTGGGGGCCGACTCATCCTCGGTGTGGCAAAGGCTGGTGCACAAGGGCCTGTACGATGAGCTGGGGCGCAGCAGCCAGGGCGCCACGCCGGCCATCTTTGAAGAACGCTTCGACGCCAACCGCGTCGGCGAGGACAAGGCGGTCGAGGGCATGGCGCCCTACCTGGCCACCAAATACGCCGACGTGAAGTTCGACGCCATCGTCACCGAGAACTTTGTGGCGTCGCGTTTCCTGGCCAGCCATCCCGAACTGTTCCCCGGCGTGCCGCGCCATTACGTCAACCACGGGCGCGACCAGTGGCAGCCGCGCGATGGCGTGGGCTACGAGCTGACCTCCGACTTCCGCCAGGCGCTGGGCGTTATTCCGCTGGTGGCACCGCAGGTGCGCCACGTGGTCGTCATCGGCGACACCACCGCACGCGGCCGCCTCTGGCTGGACCGCGTACGCAGCGCCACCCAGCACTTCCCCGCCATCCGCTTCGAGATCTGGGACGACGGCAGCATTGGCGAGCTGCGCGCGCGCGCCGCCAAGCTGGACCGCGGCAGCGCCATCTTCATGCTGGCGTCGCTGCGCGGCGATGGCGCGGCGCGCATCCAGCCGCGCGAACTGGCGCTGCAGGTGGCCGGCGCCACCAGGGTGCCGATATTCACGCACTCCGAATCGCTGGTCATGCCGGGCGTGGCCGGCGGCTACGTGGTGAGCGGCGAAGCCGTGGGGCGCCTGATGGCGCGCCTGCTGCTGGGACAGCCGGCCATGGCCAGCCAGGTGCAAGGCTATTACTTCGACTACCCGACCGCGCGCCGCGCCGGCTTGCGCAACATCCCGCCGGAGGCGGTGATGCTGAACCGGCCGCACAATGTGTGGGAGCTGTACCGCTGGCAGATTGTGGCGGTGGCCGGGCTGATCGTCCTGCAGGGCATGCTGATCACCGCCCTGGTGCTGGCGCTGCGCTCACGCCGCCGCACCATGGACGAACTGGCGTCCGAGCGCAACAGCCTGGAAGACCGCATCCTGCAGCGCACCTTGGAACTGCTGCAGGCCAACCGCAAGCTGGAGGAGCTGGCCACCACCGATCCCCTGACCGGCATCGCCAACCGGCGCAAGATGACGGAGCAGATCGCGCAGGAGCTCGAGCGCGCGCGGCGCTTCCACCACCCGCTCTCGCTGCTGATGGTCGATATCGACCATTTCAAGCGCATCAACGACACTTACGGGCATGAGGTAGGCGACCAGGCCATCATCCACACCGCCACCCTGCTCACCGCCCACTTGCGGGCAGTGGACGCAGTGGCGCGCTTCGGCGGCGAAGAATTCGTGCTGCTGATGCCGGAGACGCCGATTGCGGTGGCGGCCCACGCGGCGGAACGCCTGCGCGCGAAAGCATCGGAACTGCGCGTGCGCGCGGAAGACGGAACGGAGGTGGAGCTCACCATCAGCATCGGCGTATCCTCCGCCGACCCGCACGGCGCGCCGGACACGCCCTCCTCCCTCCTGGTGCGGGCCGACAAAGCCCTTTACCGCGCGAAGAAGCACGCACGCAACCGCGTCATCAAACCCGCGCCACTGGAATGTCCACTGGGGGGTATGAAACAAAAGTGTAATTTTTTATGGAAAATGTCCACTTTTCTTCCTGACCCCGAAGTGGACATTCCGGGATTCGTGGGCTTACTCGAAATCCGGCTGCGCGGAAGGATGTGCGGCCTTGAATGCGGGCAGATCGGCGCAGTTGGCGGCGATGCGGGCCACGTTCGGGTACGGCGCCAGGTCAATCTCAAAACGCTGGGCGTTGAACACTTGCGGTACCAGGCAACAGTCGGCGAGGGTCGGCGTGTCACCGTAGCTGAAGCGGCCCATGTCGCCGTCGCGCTCCAGGTGCGCTTCCAGCGTGGCCAGGCCTTCGCGCATCCAATGGCGGTACCACTCCATCTTCTGCTCTTCGGACAGGCCCATCGGGCCTTTCAGGTACTTCAGCACGCGCAGGTTGGTGATCGGGTGCGTGTCGCTGGCAATGGTCTGCGCCAGCGCGCGCACGCGGGCGCGGCCCACCGCATCCTGCGGCAGCAGCGGCACCAGCGGGTGCACTTCCTCCAGGTACTCGATGATGGCCAGCGACTGCGTCAGCACGATGCCGTTGTCTTCCAGCGCCGGCACCAGGCCGGCCGGGTTGACCGCGCGGTAGGCCGGCGCCAGCTGCTCGCCACCGTCGCGCAGCAGGTGCACCGGCACGGCATCGTAAGCCAGGCCTTTCAGGTTCAGCGCAATGCGGACGCGGTAGGCGGCCGAACTGCGGAAGTAGGTGTAGAGCTTCATGCCCGTTCCTCGTAATTGCGCACGGTCTGGTCGATGGCGCCGAAGATGCTCTTGCCCTGCGCGTCGTGCATTTCGATGCGCACGTTGTCGCCGAATTGCAGGAAGCCGGTCTGCGGCTTGCCGCTCTCGATGGTTTCGTACATGCGCACTTCGGCCAGGCAGCAGTAGCCCACGCCGCCATTGGCGATGCTGGAGCCGAACAGGTTGCCCTGCTTATTCGACACAGTGCCGGAGCCGATGATGCTGCCGGCGCACAGTTCGCGCGTCTTGGCCGCATGCGCCACCAGCTGGGCGAAGTTGAAGGTCATGTCTTCGCCGGCGTTCGGCTTCCCGAATGGCTGGCGGTTGATCTGCACCAGCAGCGGCAGGTGCAGCTTGTTGTCCTGCCAGTCCTTGCCCAGTTCATCCGGGGTGACGGCCACCGGCGAAAAGGCGCTGGCCGGCTTGGAGTTGAAGAAGCCGAAGCCCTTCGCCAGTTCGTTCGGGATCAGGTTGCGCAGCGAAACGTCATTGACCAGCATCACCAGGCGGATCGCATTGCCGGCGTCTTCCACGCTGGCGCCCATTTTCACGTCGCCGGTAATGACGGCCACTTCCGCTTCCAGGTCGATGCCCCAGGCTTCGTCCAGCGCGTAGATGGCGTCGCGCGGGCCGACAAAGCTGTCCGAGCCGCCCTGGTACATCAGCGGGTCGGTGTAGAAGGACTCGGGCACCTCGGCATTGCGCGCCTTGCGCACCAGCTCTACGTGGTTGATGTAGGCGGAGCCGTCGGCCCACTGGTAGGCGCGCGGCAGCGGCGAGTGCGCCTGGTTTTCATCGAACGGCTGGGCGCCCGAGGCGCTGCCCTGGTTCAGCAGGGCGTAGATCTGCTTCAGCTGCGGCGCTGCGGTGTCCCAGTTGTCCAGCGCGTCCTGCATGGTGGCGGCGATGGCGGGAACCGGTTGGCAGAATTTCAGGTCGCGGCTGACGACGACCAGGCGGCCGTCGCGGCTGCCGTCTTTGAGGGTGGCGAGTTTCATGTATTTCCTTAATTCTGTGGCGCGTGCATCCAGGCAGCGTGCTTCGGCGCCTTTTTCGTTTTAGACCATTCTTCCAGCATTTCCCACTTCACATCGTCCAGCTTTTGCATCATTTCCGGGGTGCCGGTGTTGGCCGCCAGTTCCAGGCGGTGGCCGTTCGGGTCGAAGAAGTAGATCGACTTGAAGATGGTGTGGTTGACGGGACCCAGCACTTCGATGCCGGCGGCCACCAGGCGCTCCTTGGCGGCCAGCAGCTCATCCATCGAAGCCACTTCCAGCGCCAGGTGCTGCACCCAGGCCGGGGTGTTTTCGTCGCGGCCCATCTCCTTCTGCGTCGGCAGCTCGAAGAAGGCGAGGATGTTGCCCTGGCCTGCGTCCAGGAACACGTGCATGTACGGGTCCGGCGCCTTGGTCGACGGCACTTCGTCTTCGGCGATGGCCAGCACGAAGTTCATGTTCAGATGCTTGACGTACCACTCGACGGTTTCCTTGGCGTCCTTGCAGCGGTAGGCAACGTGGTGGATTTGCTTGATTTTCATGGCGGGGCTCCTTTGCGATTCCGCCATTAAACCCCTGTTTCAGCTATCATACAAACGATATTTTCACGTTGATTTATTAATTTTCCTGATGAATCCCACCATCCGCCAAATGCGCGCCCTGATCGCCGTGGCCCGCACCGGCAGCTTTACCGCCGCCGCCGACCTGCTGCACGTGACACAGTCCGCGCTCTCGGGCCAGATCAAGGAACTGGAGCAGCTGCTGGGCGTGAAGGTGGTGGAGCGCAATACGCGCCGCGTGCAGCTGTCCGAAGTCGGGCGCGAGCTGTATCCGCTGTTCGACAAGATGCTGCAGGACCTGGATGGCGCGATGGCCGATATCGCCAGCCGCAAGGCGCTGAAGAAAGGCATCGTGCGCGTGGCGGCGCCGCAGATGATGGCGTGCACGCTGCTGCCGCAGGTGATCAGCCGCTTCCGCGCCTCCTATCCGGACGTGCAGGTGCAATTGGTGGACTGCCCGGTCGATAACGTGGCGGCGCGCGTGGTGAGCGGCGAAGTGGATGTCGGCATCGGCCCCGAGCGCGACGTGACGGCCGAGGTGGATGCGCAGCTGCTGTTCGAGATGCCTTTCGTGGTGGTGTGCCCGCCCGGCCATGCCCTGGCTGCGCGGCACCGCGTAGCCTGGGCCGAGGTCAACCAGCATTCCTTCATCGCCCTGCAGGGCCAGTTCACGGAACGCCTGCTGCGCGACATGACCACGCTGGCGCCGTACAACGAGGTGACCTTCATGACCACGGCGCTGGCCATGGTGGCAGCGGGCCTGGGCATTACCGCCTGCCTGCCCTATGCCGAGCCGATGGTGCGCCTGTACGGGCTGGAAATGCGGCCGCTGGTGGAGCCGGAACTGACGCGCAAATTCTTCATCTACACCAAGACTTCGCGCACGCCCTCGCCGGCTGCGGAACGCTTCATCAGCGTGCTCGGCGACTATTCCCTATAATCTGCGGCATGTCGCACAATACGATTGAAGCCAACAAGGCTATGGATAAGTTCGACGGCCACCACCAGGTGTGGCTGTTCGGTTATGGCTCGCTGATCTACAAGGCGGACTTTCCTTTTATCGAGCGCCGCCCGGCGTACATCGTCGGCTGGTCGCGCCGCTTCTGGCAAGGCTCGCACGACCACCGCGGCACACCGGAAGCACCGGGCCGCGTCGCCACCCTGGTGCCGTCCGAAGGCGCCGTCTGCCACGGCATGGCTTACCTCGTCACACCGGAAGAATTCGCCCACCTCGACCACCGGGAAAAGAACGGCTATCTGCGCGTGGCGATCGACATCCATTTCGAAGCCGGCGGCACGGAGGAAGGCCTGATCTACATCGCCGCCGCCGACAACGCCGCCTGGCTGGGCGAAGCCAGCGAGGAAGAAATCGCCCGCCACATCGCATCCGCCGCTGGCCCCAGCGGCCCTAATGCGGAATACCTGCTGCGCCTTGCCGAGGCCTTGCGCGACATGGGGCACCATGACGAGCATGTGCATGCCATCGAAGCCCTGCTCGCCGCGTCTCTGCTTACGCCAAAAGTGCCTTAAGCACCACAATCCCAGTCCCTAATACTCCCACCGCAAAGGCAAGGGCCAGCATAGAGTTTCTTGCGGCATCGTTGTCGCGAAAGTGGTAATGGATGAACCTCGTAAACATATTTCCTCCTGCGTTAGCGCATGCCAAAGTGAATAATCGCATACAGGCTTGCAGATGCAAGTGCGAAGAATAATGACGTGCAAAAGCAAGAAAAATGCCGCGGCCAGCTGATATGCGCCGGCTTCTCAACAGGTGTCGAGTAGAGCGCGCCACCGGTCGCTACGATACTGCTCATCACCAGGCACACATTGGCCAATCCATTCGAGATCTGCAACAACGCTGCAGGCGGTGTCGCTAGTTCGCTGGCAATGGTCCCGTACTCGTACAATGCTGAGGCGCAGAACGCAATGGCGACCCAGCATAACTGCCCGTCCTTCACTGGCGCAATCCATTTTAAAGATGAGCGGGCGCCAGCAGGAAGAGGTAACGGTCTCAACATGAACAGGACGAAGACCGGTGCCAGCAAAGGTACGGCAATGTTGACGAGAAACCAGCCCATGATGACCTCCCATGGTCAAAACAAATCCATCTGCCCCGCTTTGGCGGCGGCGCGGGCACGGGCGCCGGAGGGTGGGATGTAATCGGGGCGTTTGAACTGCGAGCAGTCGAGCGAGCGGAATTTGCTGTGGCGGCCGTGGAAGCCGAAGCGTGTGATACCTTTTTCGATACGCTGCTGGATCAGGTCGGCCCACACGCCTTCCCCGCGCATGCGCGAACCGAACTCTGCTTCATAATCCTTGCCGCCGCGCATATCGCGCACGCGGTTCATCACGCGCGCGGCGCGGTCGGGAAAGTGGGCTTCGAGCCATTCCTTGAACAAAGGGCTCACTTCCCACGGCAGGCGCAGCACGACGTAGGTGGCCATGACCGCGCCGGCATCGCGCGCGGCGGCCATGATTTTCTCGATGTCCGGTTCAGTGACGAAGGGGATGATGGGCGCGATCGAGACGCCGACTGGAATGCCGGCCTTGGCCAGGGTCTCGATCGTGCGCAGGCGGCGCGCCGGTGCGGCGGCGCGCGGCTCCAATGTGCGCGAGATCTTGCTGTCGAGCGTGGTGATGGTGATCGAGGCGGCCGCCAGGTTGCGCTCGGCCATCGGCGCCAGGATGTCGATATCGCGCTCGATCAGGGAGGATTTGGTGATCAGGCCCACCGGATGGTTGCACTCGGCCAGCACCTGCAGCACGCGCCGCGTGAGCTGGTAGTCGCGCTCGCAGGGCTGGTAGGCGTCAGTGTTCACGCCCAGGGCGAGCGATTCGACTTCATAGCCGGGCTTCGACAGTTCGGCGCGCAGCAGTTCCGGCGCGTTGACCTTGGCGAACAGCTTGGTCTCGAAGTCGAGCCCCGGCGACAGGCCGAGGTAGCTGTGCGATGGTCGGGCGAAGCAGTAGATGCAGCCATGCTCGCAGCCGCGATAAGGGTTGAGCGAGACGCTGAACGGGATATCGGGCGACTGGTTGCGCGTGAGGATGGTCTTGGCCGTCTCTTCGGTGACGATGGTGCGCGGCGGCAGCTTTTCAGCGTCGGCATCGTCCGGGTCCGGCGCCCAGCCGTCATCGAACGCTTCGCGCGCCTGCAATTCGTACCTGCCTTGCATGTTTGATACCGCGCCGCGCCCTTTCTGGGCCTTGCGCGAAACCGGCGGCAGCATTACCTGCCCCTCTAGATCATGGTCCTGCATGCGGCGCCCCAATGCAAACTACTGTTTATTTATACAGTATTCTAAACCTGCTGCGCCTCGCCTGCAAGCCAAGCTGGTATCATGCGCACTTCTCCGGGATACCCCCCGACCTTCAAAGAGCAATAAATGAGCAAATCTACCAATCTGCCTTCCTTCGGAAGCAGGATTTCCCTCGCCATTGGCGCCTTCTTCAAGACCCTGGGCGACGCCGAATTCGCCGCGCGCGTGCGCGACGATGGCATCGGCCCGGTTTCCGCTCCGGCCCCGGCGCCTGTCGCCACGCCGGCACCCGTCCAGGCCCCAGCCGCCGCGCCGCTGCGCGAAGCCACGCCTGACGCTGCATTGCAGCTGCTGTCGCTGTTCCAGCGCGAAGCGCGCCTGATCGACTTCACGCAAGAAAACCTGTCCGGCTATTCGGACGCCGATATCGGCGCCGCCGCGCGCGTAGTGCACGAAGGCTGCGCCAAAGTGCTGCGCGAGCACTTCTCGATCGAAGCGATCCGCAGCGAAGCGGAAGGCAGCCGGGTGACGCTGCCGGCAGGCTTCGACGCCGCCGCCGTGCGCCTGACCGGCAATGTGGTGGGCCAGGCGCCGTTCAGCGGCACCCTGAGCCACCGTGGCTGGCGCGCCTCCAGCGTGCGCCTGCCGAAGCTGGCGGAAGCGCATGACGCAAAAGTGCTGGCACCGGCCGAGGTGGAACTGTGAGCGAACCGCGTTACGCCATCGGCATCGACCTTGGCACCACCCACAGCGCGCTGTCCTATGTTGAACTGGCCGGCAGCGACGGCGAGAAGACCAAACACGGCGTGCTGGGCATCCCGCAGCTGACCGCGCCGGGCACGGTGGAAGAACTGCCGCTGCTGCCAAGCTTCCTCTATCTGCCGCACGCCGACGAACTGGCGCCGGGCGAACTGTCGCTGCCTTGGGCCGCGCCGGAAGGCCAGGCTGCGGTGGCGGGCGAAATGGCGCGCAGCCGTGGCGCCACCACGCCGATCCGCCTGGTGTCCAGCGCCAAGAGCTGGCTGTGCCACCCGGGCGTGGACCGCCGCGCCGGCATCCTGCCCAACGACGCGCCGGAAGAAGTGACCCGCGTCTCGCCGCTGGAAGCCTCCACCCGCTACCTGAAGCACCTGCGCGCGGCATGGGACCATGCCCACCCGGAAGCGCCGTTCAACGAGCAGGCGGTCACCGTCACCATCCCAGCCTCGTTCGATCCGGCGGCGCGCGAACTGACCGCCGAGGCGGCACGTGCAGCCGGCTACGACAACATCACCCTGCTGGAAGAGCCGCAATCGGCCCTGTACAGCTGGATCCAGAACAGCGATGGCCGCTGGCGCAAGGAAGTGAAGCCGGGCGACATCATCCTGGTGGTGGACGTGGGCGGCGGCACCAGCGACTTTTCGCTGATCGCCATCCTGGAGCGCGACGGCGTGCTGGAGCCGCACCGCGTGGCGGTGGGCGACCATATCCTGCTGGGCGGCGACAATATGGATCTGGCGCTGGCGCACCTGGTGGCGCGCAAGCTGGCCGCCAACGGCACCCAGCTCGACGCCTGGCAGATGCGCGCGCTGACCTACGGCTGCCGCGCGGCCAAGGAAAACCTGCTGGCCAACGCGCAGGCCGAAACCTGGCCGATCGTGGTGCCAAGCCGCGGCTCGAAACTGATCGGCGGTTCGATCCGCACCGAGCTGACCCGCGCCGAAGTGACCACCTTCATCACGGACGGCTTCTTCCCGAAAGTGGAAGCGTCGGCCCGCCCGGCCGTGCGCACCCGCGCCGGCCTGACCCAGCTTGGCCTGCCCTATGCGCAGGACGCAGCCATCACCAAGCACCTGGCAGCCTTCCTGGCGCGCCAGGTGGGCGCGACGGCGGAACTGGAGGGCTTTGCCGGCCGCGTCAACGCGGAGCACAGCTTCCTGCATCCAAGCGCGGTACTGTTCAACGGCGGCGTGTTCAAGTCCGAACTGCTGGCGAACCGCGTGATGGAAACCATCAACGACTGGCTGTACATGGAAGGCGCGGAACCAGCCCGCATGCTGGGCGGCGCCGACCTGGACCTGGCGGTGGCGCGCGGCGCGGCCTACTACAGCTACGTGCGGCGCGGCACCGGCGTGCGCATCCGCGGCGGAACGGCGCGTTCCTACTACGTGGCGGTGGAATCGTCGATGCCGGCCATTCCCGGCATGGAACCGCCGATCCAGGCCCTGTGCGTGGCGCCGTTCGGCATGGAAGAAGGCAGCGAGCTGGAACTGCCGGGCCAGGAGTTCGGCCTGGTGGTGGGCGAGCCGGTGCACTTCCGCTTCTTCGGCTCCTCCGTGCGGCGCCAGGACCAGATCGGCACCGTGCTCGATTTCTGGGGCCCGGACGAACTGGTTGAGCTGAACGAGATCCAGGCCACGCTGTCGCCGGAAGGCCGCACCGTGGGCGAGGTGGTGCAGGTGCGCCTGCATGCCTACGCCAGCGAGGCGGGCACGCTGGAGCTGCTGGCGGTGGCGCAGGATGGCCAGCGCTGGAAGGTCGAATTCGACGTGCGCGGCGCCGGCGAAGGCCAATGACGCAGTACCTGGTCAGCATCGACCTGGGCACCACCAATTCGGTGCTGGCTTACGCGGCGCCGGGCGGCGCGGTGCAGCTGTTTGAAGTCGAGCAGCTGACCGCGCCCGGTGAAGTGGGCGGCGCCAAGCTGCTGCCCTCCTCCCGCTACCATCCGGCGCAAGGCGAGATCGCCGCCGGCGACCTGGCTTTGCCATGGGCCGAGCCGGTGCTCGATGGCGTGCCTGCCGGCGCGGTGATCGGGCGCCTGGCGCGCCAGCTGGGCGGCCAGGTGCCGGGGCGGCTGGTCTCCAGCGCCAAGAGCTGGCTGTCGCATACGGGCGTCGACCGCATGGCGCCCATCCTGCCGTGGGGCGCGGCCGACGATGTGGCGCGCGTGTCGCCGGTGGCGGCCAGTGCCAGCTACCTGGCGCATTTGCGCGCGGCCTGGAACACCCGCTTCCCTGCCGCGCCGCTCGAGCGCCAGCAGCTTGTCCTGACCATTCCCGCCTCCTTCGACGAAGGCGCGCGTGCGCTCACGCTGGAAGCGGCGCGCATGGCGGGCCTGCCGTCCCTGCGCCTGCTGGAGGAGCCGCAGGCGGCCCTGTACGACTGGCTGTACCGGCAGCGCGACGCGCTGGCGCAGGAACTGGCCGGTGCGCGCCTGGTACTGGTGGCCGACGTCGGCGGCGGCACCACCGACTTCACGCTGGTGAAGGTGGAGATGGTGGACGGCGCGCCGCAGCTGACCCGCATCGGCGTGGGCAACCACCTGATCCTGGGCGGCGACAATATGGACCTGGCGCTGGCCCACCTGGCCGAACAGCGCCTGGCCGGCAGCGAGGCGGACGGCGCGCCGGCGCAGCGCCTGTCGGCGGCGCGCCTGGCGCAGCTGACGGAACGCTGCCGCGCCGCCAAGGAAAGCCTGCTGGCGCAGGATGCGCCGGAACAGGTCAGCGTCACCTTGCTGGGCGCCGGCTCGCGCCTGGTCGGCGGCAGCCGCTCGGTCACGCTGACGCGCGCCGACGTCGAGCGCATCGTGCTGGACGGCTTCTTCCCCCTCAACGAAACGCAGCAAGCGGCGCACTCCAAGCGCGGCGGCATTGTCGAATTCGGCCTGCCCTACGCCAGCGATCCTGCCGTGACGCGCCACCTGGCCAGCTTCCTGCGCCAGCATGGCGCCGCCGCGCGCGCCGCGCTCGGCCTGGCGGACGATGGCCGCCTGCCGGTGCCGGACACCTTGCTGCTGAACGGCGGCGTGTTCCGCGCCGCCAAACTGGCCGAACGCCTGGCCGCAACGCTCGGCGCCTGGCGCGGCCAGCCGGTGCGCGTGCTGCACAACGACGATCCCGATGTCGCCGTGGCGCGCGGCGGTGTGGCCTATGCGCTCGGCAAGCAGGGCCTGGCGCCCACCATTGCCGGCGGTTCGCCGCGCAGCTACTGGCTGCTGCTCGACAATGCGCGTGCGCCCGGCGTCACGCGGCGCGCCGTCTGCCTGCTGCCGCGCGGCAGCGCGAGCGGGCAGGAAGTACGCCTGACGGAACGCAGCTTCGCGCTGCGCCTGGGCCGCCCGGTACGCTTCCACATCGCAACCACGCTGGCCGACGCCACGCCGCCGCAGGCCGGCGACGTGGCCGACCTGCCGCCTGACGAACTGACCGCCTTGCCCGCCATCGCCACCGTGCTGCGCGACCGCAGCGACGCCGGCGCGCGCAAGGAAATCACGGTGCAGCTGGCGGCCTCGCTGACCGAAGTGGGCACGCTGGAAGTGCACTGTGAAGCCGATGGCCAGCGCTGGCAGCTGGAATTCCAGCTGCGCGAGCATGGCGACGCCGCCGGCAGCGACGGCGACGACGGCGCAGCGGAAGCCGCCAATGAGCCGGCCCTGCCCGCGCGCCTGCCTGAAGCGCTGGAAAAAATCGACCGCATTTTCGGCAGCCGCGCGCAGCAGGTGGACGTGAAGGAAGTGCGCCAGCTGCGCAGCCAGCTGGAACACCTGCTCACCAGCCGCGAACGCTGGACCACGCCGCTGCTGCGCCGTCTGTTCGACGCGCTGATGGAGCGCGCCAAAGGCCGTCGCCGTTCGCCGGAGCATGAACGCACCTGGCTGAACCTGGCCGGCTATTGCCTGCGCCCCGGCTTCGGCCATGCGCTGGACGAATGGCGCATCGAGCAGCTATGGGCGCTCTTCGAAAGCGGGGTGCAAAACCACAAGGACAGCCAGGTGTGCGCCGAATGGTGGACCTTGTGGCGCCGCGTCTCGGGCGGCCTGCCACCGGCCGCGCAACTGCGCCTGCTGGACGATTTCGCCTTCAACCTGCAAGCCGACGCCAGCGAGCGTGGCCGCCGTCCCGTCACCCTGGTCAACGGCAGCGAGGAAGACATGCTGCGACTGGGCGCCTCGCTCGAGCGCATCCCCTCGGCCTACAAGGCCGAAATCGGCAACTGGATGGTGGGCGAACTGCCCAAGGCGAAGAACCTGGCCACGCAGACGCGCTACCTGTGGGCGCTGGGCAGGGTCGGCGCGCGCCGCCCGTTCCACGGCAGCGCGCACGATGTGGCGCCGGTCGAAACAGTCGAGCAATGGCTGCAGGCCATCCTGCAGCTGGACTGGCGCAAGGTGGAGCCGGCCGGCTTTGCCGCCGCCCACCTGGCACGCATGACCGGCGACCGTTCGCGCGATATCGGCGACGCCTTGCGCGCCGAAGTGGTGCGGCGCCTGGAAAGCGCCGGCGCGCCGCCCAGCTGGCCGGCCATGGTGCGCGACGTCGTGCAGCTGGACCAGGCCAGCGAGCAGCGCCTGCTGGGCGAGGCTTTGCCGCCCGGCCTGAAACTCCTCAGCTAGGGCGCCCGCTGCGGGCGGCCTGCGCCTGCTGCTGCGCCACAAACCCGTCGAAGGCCGCGATCACGCGGTCGTAGCGGTACGCGTCCCCTTCCAGCTGCGCCAGCGCATAGCACGTCGCCTCCAGCGTCGACAGCTGGTCCGGCGCGTGCGCCTTGCGGATCAGGTAATGGGAAGGCGGCGTGTCACGCAAAGGCAGGCGCGGCATAGCTTGCAGCAACGGGTTCAGGTAAAGCATCTTGCGGCTCTTGCGCCAGGTGGCGTCCAGCACCACCAGCTGCACCTGGTGCGGCGCCAGGGCGGCGTCATAGGCGGGCGGCGGAGCGATGCCGAGCGAACGGTCGCCGGGCGTGTCCGGGTACAGCAGCACGGGCTGGCGCCCGTCGCGTCCCAGCATGGCGCGCAGCGCGCCATCATCGAACTGCTCGCCGACTTCGATGCGGCTGCCCGGCAGGCACAGATGCAGCAGGCGCGCGCTGCCCTTGGCGTTGGCCACTTCCATCGGGTGCTGCAGGATCAGGACTTCGGCTGCGCTGGCGACCGGCGCCGCCCAGCGGCAGATGCAGGTGGCGGCGGGACGCAGGCAGGTGGCGCACATCGGGCGCCGCGGCATGGTGTTCATGCCGCGGATCATACACCAGCGCTCAGGCTTGCGCGGGCGCGCCCAGCAGCTCGTCCAGCTGCGCCAGCTGCGCCGGGTCTTTCACGACCGCGCGCAGCCACTCATGCAGCGGCAGTTCACCCCAGCTGGCGGCCTTGTCGGCCAGGTAGGCGACGGGGCTGTGCGGTTCCGTACGGCGGAAAAAATCCGCCACCAGGCGCAG
>NZ_JAYSCO010000057.1:0-36528 GCF_041914865.1 Pseudoduganella sp.
CTGGACCGCGCCGGCCTGGTGGGCGCCGACGGCGCGACCCACGCCGGCAACTACGACCTGGCCTATCTGCGCTGCATCCCGAACATGGTGGTGATGGCGCCGTCCGACGAGAACGAATGCCGCCAGATGCTGACCACGGCCTACCACTATCCCGGCCCGGCCGCCGTGCGCTATCCGCGCGGCGCCGGCATCGGCGCCAGCATCCAGCAGGAACTGACGTCGCTGCCAATCGGTAAGGGCGAGATCCGCCGCAAGGGCCAGAAAATCGCCATCCTGGCCTTCGGCTCGATGGTGGCGCCGTCGATGGGCGCGGCCGACCTGCTGAACGCAACCGTGGCCAATATGCGCTTTGTGAAGCCGCTGGACGTGGAGCTGGTCAAGCAGCTGGCTGCCGAGCACGACTACCTGGTGACGGTGGAAGAGGGCTGCGTGATGGGCGGCGCCGGTGCCGCCGTGGCGGAAGCGCTGGCGGCGGAAGGCATTTGCAAGCCGATCCAGATGCTGGGCCTGCCGGACAAGTTCATCGACCATGGCGACCCGGCCAAGCTGCTGGCGCTGGTGGGCCTGGATGCCGCCGGCATCGCGGCCTCGATCAAGGCGCGCTTCGGCGACGAGCCGCGCCTGGTGGTCAACAACGGCTGATCCAGCCGGCCTGCATGAAACGGCGCTGCGGCGCCGTTTTTTTTCGCCTATCACATTGATAGTGTTGCAACATTGCCTCGGTGTACATCTTTCAGCTTGAGCAACCCGGACTCTTCCATTAACGTTGGCAGCGGCGTTCGTTATTCATTTGTCGAGTATCCATATGAGCAAAGGTACGATGATCAAACACCTGAAAACCCTGGGCATGTATGCCCTGATCCTGGCCGCCGGCCTTGGCGTAGGCGTGGGTGTGGCCAAGGTGCCCAGCCTGCTGAAGAAGGATTATGTGCAGGGCGATTACAGCGCCTATTACGCACAGCACAAATCGAAGGTGGTGTTGTACGGCACCGAAACCTGCCCGTACTGCGCCAAGGCGCGCGAGTACTTCAAGCAGAACAAGATCGCCTATGTCGACCTGGATGTGAGCAAGCCGGGCGCGGCGCAGCAGGAGTTCAAGAATTTCGGCGGTAGCGGCGTTCCCATGCTGCTGATTGGCGACCGCCGCATCAACGGCTTCATCCCGAAAGTGATTGAAGAAGCACTGAAAACCCAAACCAATTAATACGTTTTTTGGAGGAATGCGATGATCAAGAAGTTTGCCATGTTCCTGTTTGCCGCTGGCCTGGCGGCCGGCGCCTACGCTGCCGGCTCGCCTGAGTGCTACGATGCCTGCTCCGTCGAACTTGATGAGTGCGTGGATGCCGGCGGCCACTGGTACAACTGCCGCGCCGATTTCTTCGCTTGCAAGAAGGCTTGCGACGCGCAGTAACAGTCAGGGGAGGCGCGCCACGCGCAGCGTTGGCGCCTCTTTGTCACGGGCGTCGAGCGTGACGGCGTAACGGCCGGCCTGCTCGACCTTCAGCTTCAGGCTCTTGCCGCGTTTTTCCAGCGGCGCGGCCACATCTTCCGCCAGCTGGCGCTTGTCGCCGTCGCCTTGCGCGCCCAGGTTGATGGCGCGCAGGCCGCGCGTGCCGACCTTCAGCGAGTGGGTTCCTTTTTCCAGCTCCAGTTCCAGCGTGTAGGTGCCGTCGTCCAGTTTGCGCAGCGGCTGGCGCTGGTCGCGTTCATTGATCGCGCCGGAGACGAACAGGGTTTGCAGCCAGGGGTTGGCTTTCTCCTCCTCCGTCAATTCGGGCGCGTAGCGCAGCTCGATGCGCGCCTCGTCGGACCAATCCGCTTCCGCGATCGGGGCCTGGAAGCTGAAGTCGTGCGCGTCCAGCGTCAGGCGCCGTTCGCCATCGACGATCTGCGCCCCGTCCAGCGCGCGCAGGCTGGCAAACCAGAAGTTGACCTTCTTCTTGTTGAAGCTCATGTCGCACCAGTTGGTGGTCATGGCGACCGTGTTGACGAAGAGCGTCAGCATCAGGCCGATTTCCTTTTTGCCGATGGCGACGATCACCTGGCATTCCAGGCGCAGGTCGCCCAGGCGGCGCACATTGTCCGGCAGGCCGGGCGTGCGCACTTCGGGACGGCCTTTCAGCACGCCTTTCTTGCGGTTCAGGACCAGGTCGGCGTCGTCGTCGATGGCCGACTCCACGCGCGGCACGGTGAAAGTACCGTCGGCCGCCACCGGCACCGGAATCGGGTCGCCATTGCCGACGATGCGCAGGTAGATGGGATCGGCGGCTGCGGCGTCGGCGGCAGCCTGTTCGGCACCCGACTGCGGCGCCAGGCGGAAGCGCAGGGCCGGCACGGCTGGCGCCAGCGCGTGGTGTTTGTCGAAGGCATCCAGGCCCGCCACCACGGCACGGTAGGAACGCATGTCCGGGTTTTTGACGCCCTGCACCTCGACGCTTGGGGTGGTGTCCTGGGCGCCAGCGCCGGCGGCTGCACAGGCGAGCAGGGCGGCGAATACGAATTGTTGAATTTTTTGCATGGGCGCAGTCTAACAGAGCGCGCCGGGCCTTGCACCTGGCGGTCGCGTCGCCTAAATTGGTATAAATAGTTTATCCAGTTTGGGGTGGACGGATGCGCTGCCTGATGCTTGCTTTATTGTCGCTAGCCACGCAGGCCGTGGCGCAGGTGCCCGATTCGGGGCGCTGGCAGGAGCTGCGCTTTCCGGCGGAAGCGGTGGCGCTGCGCGCCGAAGACAGCTTCATCGAGCTGACCGTGGCGCTGGCTGCCGCCGGGAAGCTCGACCGCGACCGCGCCTTGCTGGCGCGCGTGCAACGCATCACCGGCGGCCTGGTGCGCGCTGCCGGTGCGCTCAAGCCCGATGCGGCGGCCTGGGCCTGGGAAGTGCATCTCACCGACGATGCTGCGGTGGAGGCGGAGAGCCGGGCCGGCGGCAAGCTGCTGCTGGGGCGCGCCTTCCTGGCACGGCTGGTGCTGGAGGACGACGAACTGGCCTTCCTGCTGGCGCATGAAATCGCCCATGCCGTGGCGGAGCACGCGCGCGAAACCTTGTCCGAAGCCTTGCTGGACAGCCGGCGCGACCTGCCGCTCGATGTGGTGGAAGAGCGCCTGGCGTCCGATATCCCCTTGCAGTTCCGTCTGTCGCGGCTGGCGGCGATCCAGGAGCGCGAGGCCGACCAGCTGGGCATCCTGATCGCGCACCGTGCCGGCTGGCCCTGCGACGCCGCCCTGCGTTTCTACGGCAAACTGGCCGCCGACGACGCCGGCGCCTCCCTGTTCGCCAGCCACCCCAGCGGAGCTTCGCGCCTCAGCCTCGCCAAGGGCATGTCGCGCCTGCTGGGCGATTAAGCGTCACAGCTGGAGCACTTCCTTGCTGGCCCGCGCCATTTCGGCGTAGCCGGCGTCGCTCGGGTGCAGGTGGTCGCCGCAGTCGTAGGCCGGCAACAGGCGCGCCGGGTGGGCGGGATCGCGCAGGCGCAGGTCGAAGTCGACCACGGCATCGAACTCGCCGCTGTTGCGTATCCAAGCGTTCACCTCCTGCCGCACGCGGTCTTTGGCGGCGCTGTGGTAGCCCTCCAGCGGCGTGCCGTGCAAGGCGCCTTCGAAGGGCAGCAGGGTGCCGCCAACAATCCTGACCTGCTGCGCGCGCGCGGCGGCGATCAGGGCGCGGTAGCCCGCGACCAGTGCAGCGGCGCTGGCCGGCGCTTCGTGCGGCGCGAAAGCGCTGCCCTGCCAGCCGATGTCGTTGATCCCCAGCAGCACGATGACCGTGTCCACGCCCGGCTGCGCCAGCACGTCGCGCTGGAAGCGGGCGATGGCCTTCTCACCCATGCCGTCCGCCAGCAGCCGCGCGCCGGAGATGCCGGCGTTCACGATGGCGACGCGGCCGGCCTGCCCGGCCTGGTCGGCAAGGTCGGCCAGCTGGTCGGGCCAGCGCCGGTTGCGGTCGGGCGTAGAGCCGTTGCCGTCCGTGATCGAGTCCCCCAGCGCGACAACGGTGCGCCGCGCCGGGCCCGCCACCTGCACGGCACTGAGGAAGGCGCGCCCGGCCAGGGCCTGGGCGCCCGCCATGCCGGCGGCGCCGACGTGCTTGCCGCGCTTGGCGAAAGCCGTCTGCTGCGCGCCCCAGTGGAAGGTGTCGACCGGCGTGCGCTGCGGCAGCCAGGTCGACACCACCAGGCGCTGGCGCGCCGCTACCGGCAGCCGCGCCGCATCGCTGGTGGCGGACTGTCCCGGCGCAATGGTCACGCCGCGCCGGCCGCCGAAAGTCAGCGCCACGCCGGCCCCGTCCTGCCGCGCGGACGCCGCCGCTGCGCCGCTGTCCAGCGCCGGAGCCACGCCCGCCGCCCCGATGACGAGCGGCGTCCTGCCATACAGGTTAGACCAGGTGACGCGCACCTGCGCCCCGCCCACGCTGGTGCGCACGGTCTCGCGTACGGTCTGCCCGTCCAGCACCGCGGGCATCATGGTCGGCAAAGCAAATTCGGCACCCCAGGAGGGCATCGGCGCGGCATACCAGGTGGTACGCCATTCCTGTGCGTGGACGGTGGCGGCGGCCAGCACGGTGGCCAGTGTAAAGAGCAGGCGTTGCATGGTGTTCTCCATCTCGATTAAGGTGGAGCCATGGTCGTGTATTCCAGTGTGGACTGGTAGTGAGCAAAACAGACTATAGTTAAGTCTAAAATGGAATAACTATGGATACCCTACGTTCCCTCCACTGTTTCGTGCGCGCTGTCGAACTGGGCAGCCTGTCGGCTGTCGCCCGCGAGCAGCACACTACGCAATCGAACATCAGCAAGATCGTCGCCGCGCTGGAAGAAGACCTCGGCGTACGCCTGCTCGAGCGCAGCACCGCCAGCCTGTCGCCCACCATGCCCGGCCGCCGCTTCTACGAACGCGCGCGCGGCGTGCTGGAAGAATATGCCGACGCCGTGGCCGACGTGCGCGGTGAAAGGGCCGCCGCCAGCGGCGTGTTGCGTATCAATGCCCCGGTCGCGCTGGGCCAGTTCTGCCTCAACGGCTATGTACGGGACTTCCTGCAGCAATACCCCGGCATCGAAGTCGAGCTGATCCTGAACGACCGCATGGTGGACATGGTGGAGGAGGGCGTCGACATCGCCGTCCGCCTGGGCGGCGAGCTGCCGCCGAATGCGGTGGCGCGCCGCATCGGCGCCTCGCCGCGCCTGCTGGTCGCCGCGCCGTCCTACCTGAAAGCGCGCGGCACGCCGCGAACGCCGGAAGATCTGGCGGCGCACGACTACGTCCGCTTCGCCTGGGCCAGCAGCGGCGATGCGCTGGCGCTGACGGACGGCGCGCACAGCGTCACTATCGCCACGCATGGCCGCTACCGCGTCAACAATGCCCTGGCCATCCGCGACACCCTGGCCGCCGCCGGCGGCATCGGCCTGTGCCCGGAATGGCTGGTGCACGACCTGCTCGCGCAACGCAAACTGCGGCGCGTACTGCCGCGCTGGCAGGGCAGCGCGCAGGAACTGCACCTGCTATACCCGAGCCGCCGCTACCTGCCGCACCGCGTGCGGCTGATGCTGGACTACCTGCAGCAGCGCTTCAGCGAGCAGCCCGGCTATTAACCGCGCTTGCGGTCGTGGTGCCACAGCACGTCGCTGCCGCCGGCAAAGCGGTTCAGCACGCGGGCCAGAACGAACAGCAGGTCGGACAGGCGGTTCACGTACTGGCGCGGGAAGTCGTGGATGGTTTCGACCTTGCCCAGGGTGACGATGGCGCGCTCGGCGCGGCGGCAGACCGTGCGGCAGACGTGCGACACCGCTGCGGCGCGCGAGCCGGCCGGCAGGATGAATTCGGTCAGCGCCGGCAGGGTGGCGTTGTACTTGGCCAGCAGCGCGTCCAGTCGCTCCACATGCTCTTCCTTGATCATCTGGTAGCCGGGAATGCACAGCTCACCGCCCAGGTCGAACAGGTCGTGCTGGATCGAGACCAGCTCTTCGCGCAGGTCGTCCGGCAGCGGCTCGGCCAGCAGCACGCCCAGGTTGGAATTCAGCTCATCGACTTCGCCGATGGCCTGGATGCGCACGTTGTCCTTGTCCACGCGCGAGCCGTCGCCCAGCCCGGTGGTGCCTTTGTCGCCAGTGCGGGTGGCGATTTTGGAGAGTCGGTTACCCATTGCAGCCTCAAATTGTCCATAACGGTGGCAGGATACGACAAATTACCAATGGTTGGGCGGGGAATTCCACGGTGCGGCGGGATTTGATCTTACAATGAATTAAGAAAAATACCATCCACCCCGGGAACCCATGAACAGCACTGCCGTCGTCGCCGCCTTGCGTGCGGCCCTGCCGCCATCGAGCGTGCTGTCCGCCACCGAGGATACGCGCCCCTACGAGTGCGACGGCCTGTCGGCGTATCGCCAGCTGCCGCTGGCCGTCGCCTTGCCGGCCGACGAGGCGCAGGTGCTGGCTGTGCTGAACATTTGCCGGGACTTCCAGGTGCCGGTCGTGCCGCGCGGCGCCGGTACCGGCTTGTCGGGCGGCGCCATGCCGATCGAGGGCGGGGTCGTGCTCTCTACCGCGCGCATGAACCAGGTGGTGCGCCTGGATGCCTATGCGCGCACGGCGGTGGTGCAGCCGGGCGTGCGCAACCTGGCCATTTCGGAGGCGGCCGAGCCGTATGGCCTGTATTACGCGCCCGACCCCTCGTCCCAGATCGCCTGCACCATCGGCGGCAATGTGGCGGAAAACTCGGGCGGCGTGCATTGCCTGAAGTATGGCCTGACCGTGCACAACGTGCTGCGCGTGCGCATGGTGAGCATCGAGGGCGAGGTGCTGGAGCTGGGCAGCGAGGCGCTCGATGCGCCGGGCCTGGATTTGCTGGCCGCCGTCATCGGGTCGGAGGGCATGCTGGGCATCGTGACCGAGGTCACCGTCAAACTGGTGCCCAAGCCGGCCTGCGCGCGCGTCATCATGGCCTCGTTTGGCGACGTGGTCACGGGCGGCAATGCGGTGGCGGCGGTGATCGCGGCCGGCATCATTCCGGCGGGGCTGGAAATGATGGACCGCACCTCGGCGCGCATGGTGGAGCCGTTCGTGCGCGCGGGCTACGACACCGAAGCCGCCGCCATCCTGCTGTGCGAGGCCGACGGCACGGCCGACGAGGTGGAGGAGGAGGTGGCGCGCATGAGCGCCGTGCTGCAGGCGGCCGGCGCCAGCGCGGTGCAGGTGTCCGGCAGCGAGGCCGAGCGGCTCAAGTTCTGGTCCGGCCGCAAGAATGCGTTTCCGGCGGCGGGCCGCATCTCGCCGGATTATTACTGCATGGACGGCACCATCCCGCGCAAGCACCTGGCGCGCGTGCTGCTCGGTATCGAGGAGATGGAAGCGCGCTATGGCCTGCGCTGTGCCAACGTATTCCATGCCGGCGACGGCAACCTGCATCCGCTGATCCTGTTCGATGCCAACCGGCCCGACGAGCTGCAGCGCGCCGAAGCCTTCGGTGCCGAGATCCTGGCGCTGTGCGTGGCGGTGGGCGGCACCATCACCGGCGAGCATGGCGTCGGCATCGAGAAGATCGATTCGATGTGCGTGCAGTTCAGCGATGCGGAACTGGCGGCCTTCCTCGAGGTCAAGCGCGCTTTCGATCCCTTGTCGCTGCTGAATCCGAACAAGGCCATCCCCACCCTGAACCGCTGCGCGGAGTTCGGCAAACTGCACGTGCGTGCCGGCCGCTTGCCGCATGCGGGCCTGCCGAGGTTCTGAGCATGGATGCCATCCTTGACCAGTTCCGCGCGCGCATCCTGGCGGCCAGCCGCGACGGCACGCCGCTGCTGTTGCGCGGCGGCGGCAGCAAGGACTGGTACGGCCAGCATGTGGCGGGCGACGTGTTCGATACCCGCGCTTATGCCGGCGTGGTCGACTACGAGCCGACCGAGCTGGTGATCACGGCGCGCTGCGGCACGCCGCTGGCGGAGATCGAGGCTTTGCTGGCGCGGCATGGGCAAATGCTGGCGTTCGAGCCGCCGCGCTTCGGCGCCGCTTCCACCATCGGCGGCGTGGTCGCCAGCGGGCTGTCGGGGCCGCGCCGTGCGGCGGCGGGGGCCGTGCGCGATTTCGTGCTGGGTGCGCAGCTGATGGACGGGCGCGGCCAGCTCCTCTCGTTCGGCGGGCAGGTGATGAAGAACGTGGCGGGTTACGACGTGTCGCGCCTGCTGGCCGGCTCGCTTGGCACGCTGGGGCTGATCACCGAGGTCTCGCTCAAGGTGCTGCCGCTGCCGCTGCGCGAAGCAACCATCCGCTTTGCGATGGACGAGATGGCGGCCTTGCGCTGCATGAACGAGTGGGCCGGCCAGCCGCTGCCGATATCGGCCACCTGCTGGCATGACGGCGTGCTGAGCGTGCGCCTGTCGGGCGCGCAGGCGGCGCTGAAGGCGGCCCTGGCGCGGCTGGGCGGCGATGCGCTGGCAAATGGCGAGGCCTTCTGGGCCAGCCTGCGCGACCAGCAGCGCGACTTCTTCGCCGCGCCGGGCGAAATGTGGCGGCTGTCGCTGCCATCGGCCGCCAGCGCCCTGGTGCTGCGCGGCGAGCAGCTGATCGAATGGGGCGGTGCGCAGCGCTGGCTGCGGGTGGAGCAGGGCGTGGCTGCGGATATCCGGCGCGTCGTGGCGGCGGCCGGCGGCCATGCCGCGCGCTACCGTGCAGGCGGCGCGGCGCTGGGCGCGGGCAGCGGCGCCTTCCATCCGCTGGCGCCGGCGGTCGCGCGCATCCATGAACGCCTGCGGGCCGCCTTCGACCCGGCCGGCATTTTCAACCGGGGGCGGATGTACTGATATGCAAACCACGCTGGCAGACTTCATCAAGGGCACGCCCGAGGGCGAAGAGGCGGAGGCGATCCTGCGCGCCTGCGTGCACTGCGGCTTCTGCACCGCCACCTGTCCCACCTACCAGCTGCTGGGCGATGAGCTGGACGGCCCGCGCGGCCGCATCTACCTGATCAAGCAGGTGCTGGAGGGGGCGCCGGTCACCGCCAGCACCCAGCTGCACCTGGACCGCTGCCTGACGTGCCGCAGCTGCGAAAGCACCTGCCCGTCCGGCGTGCAGTACGGCCGCCTGGCCGACATCGGCCGCAAGGTGGTGGAGCAGCGCGTGCCGCGCCGCCTGCCCGAGCGCATCAAGCGCTATGTGCTGAAGCAGGCCTTGCCGCGCCAGTGGCTGTTCAATCCGGCGCTGCGCGTGGGCCAGGCCTTAAGGCCGCTGCTGCCCGGGGCCGTGCAGGACAAGCTGCCGCCGCGCCGCGCGGCCAGTGTGTGGCCGGCGCGCGCGCATCCGCGCACCATGCTGGTGCTGGACGGCTGCGTGCAGCCCGGCCTGGCGCCCAATATCAACGCGGCCGCCGCGCGCGTGTTCGACACCCTCGGCGTGCAGCTGCTGGCGGCGCCGGCGGCCGGCTGCTGCGGCGCGCTGCGCTTCCACCTGAACGACCAGGCGGCGGCGCTGGACGATATGCGTCGCAATATCGATGCCTGGTGGCCGCTGCTGGGGCGCGCCGAAGCGATTGTGATGACGGCTTCCGGCTGCGGCGTGACGGTCAAGGAGTACGGCCACCTGCTGGCGCACGACGCGGCCTACGCCGGGAAGGCGGCGCGCATCAGCGCCATGACGCGCGACCTGAGCGAGGTGCTGCCGGAGTTCGAAGCGGAACTGGCGCGGCGCGTACAGGCGCGGCGCGGCGCCGGCGCGGCAGCGGAGCCGGTGGCCTGGCATCCGCCCTGCACGCTGCAGCACGGCCAGCAAATCCGCGGCAAGGTGGAGCGGCTGCTGCGCGCCATCGGCGTCGAGGTGCGCCTGTGCCGCGATGCCCACCTGTGCTGCGGCTCGGCCGGGACCTATTCCTTGCTGCAGCCGGAGCTGGCGCGCCAGCTGCGCGAGCGCAAGCTGGCGGCGCTGGCCGAGACCGGCGCGGCGCGCATCGTGTCGGCCAATATCGGCTGCCTGAACCACCTGCAGTCCGGCACCGCCACGCCGGTCGAGCACTGGATCGAGCTGGTCGACCGCGCCCTGCATGCCGGCCCGGGCGGCTAGCGCTCGGCCCACTTCTCCATGATCTGGGTGACCTCGGGCAGCTGGTCGAGGAACAGGTCGACCAGGCGCGGTTCGAAGTGGCTGCCGCGCTGGTCGCGCAGCCAGGCGCAGGCGTCTTCCAGCTTCCACGCCGGTTTGTAGGGGCGCACCGAGGTCAGCGCGTCGAACACGTCGGCCACCGCCACGATGCGGCCGGCCAGCGGGATGTCTTCGCCCGCCAGCTTATTCGGGTAGCCGCTGCCATCCCATTTCTCATGGTGGGCCAGGGCCACGTCGTGCGCCACCGCCAGCAGGCCGCTGTCGTGGCGGCCGATGATGTGGGCGCCGATATTCGGGTGGGTCTGCATGACCTGCCATTCCTCCGCGGTCAGGCGGGCCGGCTTTTGCAGGATGTGGTCGGGAATGCCGATCTTGCCGATGTCGTGCATCGGCGCCGCCACGAACAGGTCGTCGACCTCGTCGTCGTCCATGCCGCAGCCTTGTGCGATCAGGCGCGCGTAGTGGCTCATGCGGATCACGTGCAGGCCGGTTTCATTGTCCTTGTACTCGGCGGCCAGGCCGAGGCGCTGCACGATGGCGAGGCGGCTGGCGCGCAGTTCATCCATGCGCACCAGCGACAGGTGCAGCTTGACGCGCGCCTTGACCACGGCCGGGCTGATCGGCTTGCTGATGAAGTCCACCGCGCCCGCTTCGAAGCCGTCCACTTCGTCGGCGCTGTCGGTCAGCGCGGTGACGAAGATGACGGGAATCGGGGCCGTGAGCGGATTGGCTTTCAGGGCGCGGCACACGTCGTAGCCGGTCATGCCGGGCATCATCACGTCCAGCAGGATCAGGTCCGGCAGCTCGTTGGCGGCCAGCTCGATGGCGCGCGCGCCATCCTTGGCGAACAGCAGGCGGTAATGGTCCTGCAGCACTTGCCGCAGCAGTTGCAGGTTGGTGGATTCGTCGTCCACCGTCAGGATTGTGGCTTGTTTCGTCATGGGCTAATCCTTTGCAACAGCGTCTGCAGGCGGCTGCGCGCGTTGTCGAAATCAAAGTCGTCGACGGCGCGCTGCAGGCCGTCCAGTTGCGCCTGCGGCACCTTGCCGCGCAGGCAGTCGGTCAGTTCGGCCAGCACCTGCTGGTCGAAACTGCCGCGCTCGAGCGATTGCAACAGGGCCGTGCCCAGGGCCTGGACCTGGGCATCCGCGCACCCGGCTGGCGCTGCCGCTTCCGCGTCGGCTGGCGCGGCCGCGCGCAGGCCGGCCGCGCGCGCCGCAGCGAGGGCCGGGCCGAACTGGGCCAGCGCCTTGCCGGCGGCCGCGTCCTGCGCCGCCGTGTCGCTGCCGTGCAAGGCCGCTTCCAGCTGCGCCAGTGCTTCGGCCAATAGTTCCAGGCCAAGGTTGGCGGCGGCGCCGCGCACCTGGTGCGCCAGGGTCAGGGCGGCATGCGGCTCGCCCTGCTGCAGCAGGCGCGCCAGTTCGTCGGCGCTGGCCGCATAGCGTTCCGCAAAGCCGTGCAGGGCGCGCTGGTAGGCGGCCGTGTTATCGGCCCAGCGATGCAGGCCGCGCGTGGTGTCCAGCACCTGGGTTGCCGCCGCCGCCGGCGTGGCCGGGCGCGGGGTGCCGGCCGGCATGCCCAGCACGCGCGCCAGTTCCGCCGTCAGCGCGGCCAGGTCCACCGGCTTGGTGGTGAAGCCGTCCATGCCGGCTTCGCGCGTGGCTTCGCGGTCGCGTTCCAGCACGCTGGCGGTCATGGCGATGACCGGCGTGCGGGCCCGGCCCTTGGCCGCCTCCCCGGCGCGGATGCGCTGCGTCGCCTCCAGCCCGTCCATGCCCGGCATCTGCACGTCCATCAGGATGGCATCGAACTGCGCCTCGCACACCAGTTTGACCGCCATCGCGCCGTCGTTGGCGCCGGTCACGGTGTGGCCCAGCTTGGACAGCAGCAGCATCAGCACTTCCAGGTTCTGCGGCACGTCGTCCACCGCCAGGATGCGCAGCGGCGGCAGCAGGATGGCCTGGCGGCTCGCATTCACCGGCCCGCTGCGCGCGGCCAGCAGGGGCAGCAGCACGTGGAAGGTGCTGCCCTGGCCCGGCGTGCTTTCCACGCGCAGGCTGCCGCCCATCAGTTCCGTCAGCTGCTTGCAGATGGTGGTGCCCAGGCCTGTGCCGCCGAAGCGCCGGTTCATCGAGGCGTCGGCCTGCACGAAGGGGTCGAAAATCGCGTCGATGCGGTCGGGGGCGATGCCGATGCCGGTGTCGCTGATGGTGAAATGTAGCAGCTGGCGCTCGCCGGCCTGTTCGGCGTGGACGGCCAGCGTCACTTCGCCCTCGCCGGTGAATTTGATCGCGTTGTCCAGCAGGTTGGTCAGCACCTGGCGGATGCGCAGCTCGTCGCCGTGCAGCCAGGTGGGCAGCGCCGGATCGTAATGCAGGTGCATGGCCAGGCCCTTGCTGCGCGCCGTGTTGCCGAGGGTGGAGGACAATTCATCGACCAGGGCCAGCAGGTTGAAGTCGTGCAGTTCCAGCTCCACCGCGCCCTTGTCCAGCTTGGCGGTGTCGAGGATGTCGTTCAACAGCCGCAGCAGCGAACGGCCGGCGCTGCGCACCGTATCGAGGTGGCGCCGCTGCGAGGCGCTCAGTTCGCCCTGCAGCAGCACGTCGGTGAACCCGAGGATGGAGTTCATCGGCGTGCGGATTTCGTGGCTCATATTGGCCAGGAAGGCCGCGCGCGCGGCGGCGGCCTGCTCGGCGCGGTCCTTGGCCTGGCGCAGGTCCTGTTCCATCACGCGCCGGTTGCTGATATCGAGGATGACGCCGTCCAGCCACAGGATTTCGCCGTGTTCATCGGTCACCACGGCGCCGTTTTCCCACATCCAGTGCGTGCTGCCGTCGCGGTGGATGATGCGGTACTCGAGCGTGAAGGGGCGCTGTTCGGCCAGCGCCGCATCGAGACCGCGCGTCACGGCCGGCAAGTCGTCCGGGTGGATCAGTTCACCGAACAGGCGTTTGGGCGGGTCGCCCAGGAAATCGGCCGGTGGATAACCGGTCATGTTTTCCACCGCGTCGCTGACGAAGAGCATGGGCCAGTTGGGCAGGTTCAGGCTGCGGTAGGCAATGCCGGGCAGGTTGCCGACCAGGGTGCGCAGCTGCTGTTCGCTGGTGCGCAGGGCCTGTTCCAGCTCGCTCACGTGGCGGAACAGGGCGCGGTAGCGCAGCATGCCGTTGGCCGACACCACCAGCGCGGTCAGCAGCGCGGTGACCAGGGTCACGGCCAGCGCCAGGAAGCCGGCGTTGGCGATGCCGCTTTGCGCATCGTAGGGCGCGCGGCCGACAAAGCGTGCCGCCGCCATGCCGGTGTAATGCATGCCGGCGATGGCGCAGCCCATGATCAGGCCGGCCAGCACCAGGGTGCCGCGTTCGCCGATGCGCGCGCGCAGGCTGCGCACGCCGCGCAGGCCGACATGCACCCACAGCGCGAGGCAGGCCAGCGCCACCGCCACCACGATCGAGAGGGCGAACATCCATGGGTCGTAGCGCAGCTCGAGCGCCGAGCGCATGGCGGCCATGCCGGTGTAGTGCATGGCGCCGATGCCGGCGCCGACCAGCAGGCCGCCCACCAGCAGGCTGCGCGTGCTGATGCGCTGGCGCCCGATCAGCGACAGTGCCACGGCCGACGCGGCCAGGCTGGGCAGCATGGACAGCACGGTGGGACCGGGCGCGTAATGCACCGGCGTGCACAGGTTGAAGGCCAGCATGCCGATGAAGTGCATCGACCAGACCCCGCTGCCCAGCGCCAGGCTGCCGGTGCTCAGGGCCGCCATGCGCAGGCCGAGCTGGCCGGCGCGCGCCGCCTGGGACGCCATCTGCAGCGCCATGGTGGCCGAGAAGGCGGCCACCAGCACCGACAGCAGCACCAGCCAGGGATCGTAGATGCCGTAGGTGAGCAGCGCCGGGTCGGCGGGCGGGGAAAAGAGCTCGATCAGCGCTTGCATGGCGTGCCCGCGGCGCTATCCTATTGGGCCAGCAGCTTGCGGATCTCGTCCGCCAGGTCTTCCGGCTTGGTGGTCGGGGCGTAGCGGTCGTGGATGCTGCCGTCCTTGCGGATCAGGAACTTGGTGAAGTTCCATTTGATGCCTTCCGTGCCGAGGATGCCGGGCGCATTCTTCTTCAGGTGCTTGTAGAGCGGGTGCGCGGCGTCGCCGTTGACCTCGATCTTGGCGAACAGGGGGAAGGTGACGCCGTAGTTCTTCTCGCAGAAGGCGCCGATTTCGCCCGCATCGCCGGGCTCCTGCTGGCCGAACTGGTTGCAGGGGAAGCCCAGCACTTCGAAGTCCTGGCCGGCGAACTGCTTGTGCAGTGCTTCCAGGCCCTGGTACTGCGGCGTGAAGCCGCATTTGCTGGCGGTATTCACGATCAGCAGCACCTTGCCCTTGTACTGCTGCAGGTCCACGGGTTGGCCGGACAGGCTGTCGGCGCTGAAGTCATATACGGTAGTCATCAGATGATCCCCAGGTGTTCGGTGCCGGCCGACAGGTCGCGGTTCTTGGCTTCCTTCGATTCCAGCTTGATGGCCAGGCGCAGGTCGTTGACCGAATCGGCGTTGCGCAGCGCGTCCTCGTAGGTGATGGCGCCGGCCTCGTACAGGTCGAACAGGGCCTGGTCGAAGGTCTGCATGCCCAGTTCGCGCGAGCGCTTCATCAGCTCCTTGATCTCGTGCACCTGGCCTTTGAAGATCAGGTCCGCGATAAGCGGCGAGTTGAGCATGATTTCCACCGCCACGGCGCGCCCCTTGGCGTCCTTTTTCGGGATCAGGCGCTGCGAGATCATGCCCTTCAGGTTGAGCGACAAGTCCATCAGCAGCTGCTGGCGGCGCTCTTCCGGGAAGAAGTTGATGATACGGTCGAGCGCCTGGTTGGAGCTGTTGGCGTGCAGGGTGGCCAGGCACAGGTGGCCCGTTTCGGCGAAGGCGATGGCGTGGTCCATGGTCTGGCGGTCGCGGATCTCGCCGATCTGGATCACGTCCGGCGCCTGGCGCAGGGTGTTTTTCAGCGCCACTTCCCAGTCCTCGGTATCGACGCCCACCTCGCGCTGGGTGACGATGCAGTTGCGGTGCGGGTGCACGAATTCGACCGGGTCTTCAATGGTGATGATGTGGCCGTAGCTGTTCTCGTTGCGGTGGCCGACCATGGCCGCCAGCGTGGTCGATTTGCCGGAGCCGGTCGCGCCCACCATGATCACCAGGCCGCGCTTGGTCATGATCACGTCCTTCAGCACCGGCGGCAGGCCCAGTTCGTCGAAGTTGGGAATCGAGCTGTTAATGGTACGCAGCACCATGCCCACCGAGCTCATTTGCACGAAGGCCGAGACGCGGAAGCGTCCCAGGTCGCCCGGGCTGATGGCGAAGTTGGCTTCCTTGGTCTGCTCGAAGGAGGCGGTCTGCTTGTCGTTCATGATCGAGCGCGCCAGGTCGGCCGTGTGGGCCGGGGTCAGCGCCTGCGCCGAGACCGGCGTCATCTTGCCGTCGATCTTGATGGCCGGCGGGAAGCCGGCGGTGATGAACAGGTCCGAACCTTTTTTGCTGACCATCAGGCGCAGCAGGTCGAACATGAATTTTGATGCCTGGTCGCGTTCCATAGTGAGAATCAGCCTGGGAAGTTGTCGGGGATCTTGGCGGCGGCGCGCGCGGCGGCCGAGGAGATCACGTTGCGGCGGACCAGGTCCGTCAGGTTCTGGTCCAGCGTCTGCATGCCGACGTTGTTGCCGGTCTGGATCGAGGAATACATCTGCGCGATCTTGGCTTCGCGGATCAGGTTGCGGATGGCCGGGGTGCCGATCATGATTTCGTGCGCAGCGACGCGGCCGGAGCCGTCCTTGGTCTTGAGCAGGGTCTGCGAAATGACGGCCTGCAGCGATTCCGACAGCATGGCGCGCACCATTTCCTTTTCCTCCGCCGGGAACACGTCGATGATACGGTCGATGGTCTTGGCGGCGGACGAGGTGTGCAGGGTGCCGAACACCAGGTGGCCGGTTTCGGCCGCCGACAGCGCCAGGCGGATGGTTTCCAGGTCGCGCAGTTCGCCCACCAGGATGGCGTCCGGGTCTTCGCGCAGCGCCGAGCGCAGCGCATTGTTGAAGGACAGCGTGTGCGGGCCGACTTCGCGCTGGTTGATCAGGCACTTTTTCGATTCGTGCACGAATTCGATCGGGTCCTCGATGGTCAGGATGTGGCCGTACTCGTTTTCGTTGAGGTGGTTGATCATGGCCGCCAGCGTGGTCGATTTGCCGGAGCCGGTGGGGCCGGTCACCAGCACCAGGCCGCGCGGCTTGAGCGCGAAGTCGGCGAAGATCTTCGGCGCGTTCAGTTCTTCCAGCGACAGGATCTTGGACGGAATGGTACGCAGCACGGCGGCGGCGCCGCGCTCCTGGTTGTAGGCGTTGACGCGGAAGCGCGCCAGGCCCGGAATGGCGAAGGAGAAGTCGCATTCCAGCATTTCTTCGTATGCCTTGCGCTGGCCGTCGTTCATGATGTCATAGATCATGCCGTGCACGTCCTTGTGCTCCAGCGGCGGCAGGTTGATGCGGCGCACGTCGCCGTGCACGCGGATCATCGGCGGCAAGCCTGCCGACAGGTGCAGGTCGGATGCCTTGTTCTTTACGGAGAATGC
This sequence comes from Pseudoduganella sp., assembly GCF_041914865.1. Lineage (NCBI taxonomy): Bacteria > Pseudomonadati > Pseudomonadota > Betaproteobacteria > Burkholderiales > Oxalobacteraceae > Pseudoduganella > Pseudoduganella sp. The sequence continues at coordinate 16,693 of NZ_JAYSCO010000057.1, forward strand.
GAGAAGTTCGGAAATGTCCATTTATAATCCCTGTGCTTTTTTGATAGCCAAAAGCCTTGGCCCTGTCTCATTCGATTATGTCCACAATAGCCCATAACTTGCAAGTTGTTACTGAAGCAATTAGCGTTGCTTCGCAAGAAGCTCAGCGCGCGCCCGGTGCGGTCCAGCTGCTGGCCGTTTCCAAGACCTTCCCGGCGCAGGCAGTGCTCGAAGCGGTGCTGGCGGGGCAGCGGGCATTTGGCGAGAACTATGTGCAGGAAGGCGTGGAGAAGATCCATGCGGTGGCGCAGGCGCGCGGCTGCACGCCGCTGGAGTGGCACTTTATCGGGCCGATCCAAAGTAACAAGACGCGTCTTATAGCGGAAAACTTCGATTGGGTGCACACGATTGAACGCGAGAAGATCGCGCAGCGCCTGTCCGAGCAGCGCCCGGCTGCGCTGCATCCGCTGCAGGTGTGCATCCAGGTGAATACCAGCGGCGAGGCCAGCAAGAGCGGCGTGCTGCCGGGCGAGGCGGCGGCGCTGGCGCGGGCGGTGGCGGCGCTGCCGCGGCTGCAGCTGCGCGGCCTGATGGCGATTCCCGAACCGGAGGACGATTTTGACCGGCAGCGCGCGGCCTTCCGCGTGCTGCGCGAACTGTACGAGCAGCTGCGCGCGGACGGCATCGCGCTCGATACGCTGTCGATGGGCATGTCGGCCGATATGCGCGCGGCGATCCACGAAGGGGCGACCATCGTGCGCGTGGGCAGCGCCATTTTCGGCGCGCGCCAATACAACAAAGGATAAGTGATGAAGATTGCATTCATTGGCGGCGGCAATATGGCGGCCGCGCTGATCGCCGGCCTGGCCGGCAAGCTGGTACCGGGCGCGAATATCCATGTGGTGGACCCGAACCCGGCCTCGCTGGAGGCGCTGCAGCGCCAGTACGGCGTGACCGTCGCGGCCGCGCTGGCGGACAGCGCGGCGGGCGAGGCCGAGGTGCTGGTGCTGGCGGTCAAGCCGCAGGTGATGCATGAGGTGACGCAGCAGCTGCTGCCGCTGCTGCAGGCGGCGCAGGCGGCCGGGCGCACGCCGCTGGTGCTGTCGATCGCGGCCGGCATCCGTGCCGCCGACCTGGCGCGCTGGCTGGGCGGCTACCAGGCCATCGTGCGCACCATGCCGAATACCCCGGCCCTGATCGGCATGGGCGTGACGGGCATGGTGGCGTCGGCCGGCGTGAACGCGGCGCAGCGCGCGGCGGCGGACCAGATCCTGCGCGCCGTGGGCGCCACCGTGTGGCTGGACGATGAGTCGCAGATCGATGCGGTGACGGCGGTGTCCGGCAGCGGCCCGGCCTATGTGTTCTATTTCATCGAGGCGATGCAGCAGGCGGCCGGTGAGCTGGGCCTGACGGCCGAGCAGGGCAGGCAGCTGGCCCTGGCCACCTTCACCGGCGCGGCGCAGCTGGCCGCGCAGTCGGCCGACCCGGTGCCGGTGCTGCGCGAGAAAGTCACCTCGAAAGGCGGCACCACCTACGCCGCGCTGACCAGCATGGAGGCGAGCGGCGTCAAAGCCGCCATCATCGACGCCGTCAAGGCCGCTGCCGCGCGCGGCAAGGAATTGGGCGAACAGCTCGGCAGCGCCGGCTGATTCCAGCGCCGCGCCGCGTCTCAGGCGCCGGCCAGGCGCCGCAGCAGGGCAGCCAATCCGTCTTCCAGCGGCTTGGCCAGCGGGGCGACGGCGGCCAGCTGCTGCGCGTCGGCCAGCGCTTCGACGCGGCTGCACAAGGCCGCCAGCTCGCGCGCGCCAAACAGGGCGGCGCTGCCCATCAGGCTGTGCGCCTGCAGCGCCACCGCCGCCGCGTCGCCGTCGGCCAGGCCCTGGCGCAGCGCCGCCAGCTGGCGCGGCGCTTCCGCCATGAAGGCCGCGCGCACCGCCGCGCTGCCGGCGAAGGCGCCGTGGGCGGCATGGCCGGCCTGCGCTGCCGCCAGGCCGGGCAGGCCGAACATCGCGTCCAGCTCCGCCTGGCGCGGCGCCGCCTGCGTTCCCTGCACCTCCAGTGCCAGCAAGGCGATCTGGCGGCCGATTTCCGCATGCAGGCTGGCTTCGTCGATCGGCTTGGGCAGGAAGCCGTTTGCCCCGGCTTCCATGAAGCGCTGCCGCTCCTCCTCCGCCGCGTTGGCGGTCAGCGCCACCACCGGCACGCCGGGCTGGCGCACGCCGCCGGCGCCGGCGCGCAGCAGGCGCAGGGCCGCGATGCCGTCCATGCGCGGCATGCGGCTATCCATGATCACCAGTTCGAAATCCTGCTGCGCCAGCAGGGCCAGTGCCGCCGCGCCATCCTCGGCGATGGTCACGCTGTGCCCCATCTCGGACAGCAGCTCGCGCAGGATGATCTGGTTGGTGCTGCCGTCCTCCGCGCACAGCAGGCGCAGGCGCACGCCGTGCGGCGCCAGCGTTTCGGCCGGGCGCGCCATGGCCGGCTGGCCCGCCTGCAGCGGCAGGCGCACTTCGAACTCGCTGCCGGCGCCAGGCTCGCTGCGCACCGAAATCTGGCCGCCGAAGGTGTCGACAATCAGTTTGCAGATCGCCAGTCCCAGCCCGGCGCCGCCGTACTTGCGCGAAGTCGCTGCGTTGCCTTGCTCGAACTTGCCGAACAGGCGGCCGATCGCCGCGCGCTCGATGCCGATGCCGGTATCGCGCACCGCCAGCACGATCCCGCCGCCGGGCTGCGGCCGGGCCGACAGGCGCACTTCGCCGCGTTCTGTGAATTTAACGCCATTGCCCACCAGGTTCATGACCACCTGGCGCAAACGCACCGGGTCGCCGCGCCACCACTGGCCCAGCTCCGGGTCCAGTTCTGCCACCAGCGATATGCCTTTGGTTTCGGCGCGGTCGGCCAGCAGCGCCACCACGTCGTGCAGCAGGGCGGGCAGGTCGAAGTCGATGCTTTCGAATGGCATCTTGCCCGCTTCCAGGCGCGAGAAGTCGAGGATGTCGTTGATGATGTGCAGCAGGACTTCGGCATTGCCAAGCCCGATGCGCAGCTTGTGGCGGGTATCGGCCGACAGCGTGCCGTCGCGTTTGGCCAGGCGCAACATGCCGATCACCCCGCCCAGCGGCGTGCGCACCTCGTGGCTGATCATGGCCAGGAACTCCGACTTGAGCTCATTCGACTCTTCCGCCGCGCGCCGCGCCGCCATCGATTCGCCCAGCTCGGCCTCGCGCGCCTGCAGCATGGCGACCTGCTTTTGCAGCGCCTCGTGCACCGCGCGCTGGCGTTCCAGCGCGCCGGCCAGCCCGTGCAGCAGGTAGGCGCAGGACACCACCAGCACCGCCGCCACCAGCAGGAAGTTGATCGATACGATAGTCCAGTGCACCGCCATGCTGACTTCCAGCTGGCGCATGCCGGGATCAATGCCGCCCCAGTAGCCGGCCGCGAACAGGGTGGCGCTGCACCAGGGCAGGGCCAGCAGCGCGGGGCGGATGCCGAGCAGCACGGTGCACAGCACCGGCACCGCCAGCAGGTAGGGCTGGGTCAGGGGCCCGAGCGAGAACAGCTGCACCACCGCCAGCAGGTAGCAGATGGCGAGGAAAGTCAAGGCGCGCAGGCCGAAATCAATGGAGCGGCCCGCATGCAGCATGCCGACGCAGCCAAGCGCCACCACGTCGGCCGCGATCAGGCTCCAATGCCCCTGCTGCAGGCTGCCCCAGATGCTGGGCACCATGGTCACCAGTCCGAGCCAGAAGGCGACAGCGCACAGGCCTTTGAGCAGGTTGTTGCGCCAGGTTTGCAGCTTGTCGGCGCTTTGATTCAGGACGTCCAGGCGCCGCGCGAAGAAAGCCCCTGGTCCGGCGCCTTGCGCCGGCCGTCCTGTGAGGGCTGGATCGGGGAACGACATTGCGGCCGTGGGAATTGGTGAAAAGGGTTGATTCTACTACACGTGAATTTTCACCAGTGACACGCGGCGGGAGCCCGCGCGGCCTGCGCCGGGCTCCGCCAGGCCCCCGCCTCACATGTTCAGGCGCAGCTCCACCCCTACCTGGCGCGGGCGGTTGACCATGGCATAGGGTGTGCCGAGCAGGCCGGTGGTCATGTTGCCAATGCTGGTGACATAGCGCTTGTCGAACAGGTTGTTGACGAACAGCGCCACCGCCCACTTGTGGCTCGCCGCCTCGTAGCCGGCGCGGAAGTCGGTGCGGTGGGTGGCGCTGCCGGCGCGGAAGCGCGGCGTCACCAGGCAGGCGCCCTGCAGCGCGTCGGCATTGCAGCGCGTTGCGCCGGTGTAGGCATGCTGCAGGGTGAAGTTCATGTCGCCGCCGGCCACGCCGCGCAGCCAGTAGTCGGCGCCCAGGGCGGTGGTCCATTTCGGCGTGCCCACCGGCTGGCCATCGAGCTTGATGCCGTCGCTGGTAGTGAAGGTCTTGTAGGTCTGGTCGATATAGGCGGCGCTCATGTTCAGGCGCAGGTCGCGCGCCGGCTGCCAGCGCGCTTCGAAGTCCAGGCCGTGCGCTTCCTGGTCGCTGCTGGTGACCTGGTAGGTGGGGATGGCGGAGCCGTTGTTGACCAGGGCCAGCGACTGCAGGTTGCTGAACTTGTAGTGGTAGAGCGAGGCGTTCACCAGCAGCTTGTACTGGCGGTAGTAGTTCTTCATGCCCACTTCATAGTTCCACACCTTTTCCGGCTCGTAGCTGGCGTTGACCTGCAGCGCATTGAAGCCGCCCGACTGGTAGCCTTTGGAGACGGAGCCGTACACCATCATGTCGTCATTGAGCTTGTAATCGAGCACGGCGCGCGGGCTGGTGTCGTTCCACTTGTTGCGCTTCTCCAGCGGCTTGGCGGTGGCGCCGGGGCTGGTGAACTCGATATTCTGGCCCATGGCGCCGAGCGCCATCATCATTTCCATTTCCGATATGGCGCCCATGGCGACCAGGGCGTCGAAGAATCCCAGCCCTTGCAGGCGCTGGACCGAGGCGTCCAGGGCGTTGGCCGTGCGCAGCGGGCTATACCAGCTGAAGCGCTTGTCGTCGCGCGTGTAGCGCACGCCGGTGGTCAGGTTCAGCTTGGGCGCCAGGTGCCAGATCACGTCGCCGTAGATGGCGCTGGCCTTGTAGCGGCCCGCCACGTGCATGTCCTCCTGCCACGGGTTGCCCAGCAGGCCGGCCGGGATGCCGGCCATGGCGGCCGCGCCTTCCAGCAGGCTGAAGACGGGCAGGTTGGCCACGTTGCCGAAAATGGTGTCGAGCGTGTTGGTATTGGTGTTGACCTGGCTGGTCTGGTTGGCCTTCTCGTGGTAGAAGCTCAGGCCCGTGACCCAGTCGGCCAGGCCGGTATTGCCGGACAGGCGGAACTCCTGCTGCCAGCTGCGGTTGCGCTCCGCGTTTTCCGTGTCGACGTAGTGCGTGATGCGGTTGGTGCCGTCGTTGTCCTGCCGGTTGCGCGAATCGAAGCGGCGCACGCCGGTGGTGGAATTGAAGGTGGCCCAGCCGAGCGGGACTTCGATGCGCAGGGTGCCGCCGCGGAAATCGCGCGTCTCGCCGTTGTTGGCGGCGTCGTTGTAGACCGGGGCCGTGCGCGGGTCGAGGTAGCTGGCGGGATTGACCGGCAGCGACGGCACGCCCGCCACCAGGCCGATGGCGGGGCGCGCCATGTGGTCCAGCTTTTCCGCTTCGACCGATAGCAGCACCTTGGCGCGCGCCGGGGCATCCCAGCGCAGGGTGGCGCGCACGCCGCTGTCGGTGCCGTGCTGCAGCGAGGCGCCGGTGGCGGCATCCTTCAGCCAGCCGTCGCTGCCGTGGTGCACGGCCGTGATGCGCAGCGCCGTGCTGTCTGACAGCGGCGCATTGGCCAGCAGCTCCACGTTGCGCGTCTTGTATTTGCCGTAGCGCAGGCGCGCTTCCAGTTCGTTATCGCGGCCCGGCTCGCGCGTCACCACCGAGATCGCGCCGGCCGCGCTGTTGCGGCCGAACAGGGTGCCCTGCGGGCCCTTCAGCACCTCGATGCGCTGCACGTCGTTGAAGTTCATGACCGCGCCGCCGGTCTTGCCCGCATATACCCCGTCGATGTACACGCCGACCGGGGCGTCGGTGCCGATGCCGAAGTCGCCGGTGCCGATGCCGCGCAGCGACATGGAGGGCTGGGTCGGCTGCTCGGCACTGACCGACAGGCCGGGTATGTAGCCGTTCATCTCCGCCAGATTGGGCGAGGCCAGCTTGTCGATCTGGTCGGCGCCGATGATCTGCAGCGCGATCGGCACGTCCTGCGCCTGCTGCGTGCGGTTCTGCGCCGTGACCACCACGACGTGGGTTTCCTCTTTCGGCGGCTGCTCGGCGGCGGCGGCCGCGCCGCAGCAGGCGAGCAAGGCGCTGGAAATGCTGGACGACAGGACTTTCTGGCGAAGCTTCATGCGGTCTCCCCTCGGTTGGATCAGTTGCAGCTCTCCTTCATCGCCCCGATCCATGCGCGGATCAGTTCCACGCCTTCGCGGTGCGAGGTGGTGCGTCCCAGCTCCGGCATCATCACTCCGGTCTCCGTCGATTTCAGGCGGAACACGAAGATCGAATCATCCGGCTTGCCCGGATTGATGCCGAAGGAATTGCCGCCGGTGCCGGCGCCCGCCGCCACGGGCGGCTTGCACAGGCCCAGGTGCTGGTTGGCCGGCGCGCCGATTTCCAGGTGCAGGGCGGTGGTGTTGGCCGTGCCCTTGTTGTTGTGGCAGTGCGCGCAGTTGATGTCGAGGTAGGCGCGCGCGCGGGCGTCGATGCTGGCGCCCTGGTCGCGCCAGTCGGCGTTGCGCGGCGCCGCGGCCGACGGCGGCGCGCCATGCAGGTAGCCGGCGGCGGCCAGCTTTTCCAGCTGCCCGCCCAGGTTGATGTGGCGCGCCTTGAGCCCGAGCGGCTCGAACTTTTTGCTCTTCAGGTCCGCCACGTGGCAGGACGCGCACTGGTTCACGTTCGGCACCACGTAGGTGAATTTCTGCCTGCCCTGCGGCGTGGCCATCTCCAGCGGGACCTGCTCGCCGGTGCGCTGCAGCACGGCCTCGGTCTGCTGCGCGTTCCACACATAGGGCAGGGCGATCCAGCCTTCGGCGCGGCGCACCAGCAGGCGGGTTTCCATCAGCCGCACCTTCTTCAGGTCGAGCTGGCTGGCGTCGCCATTGTCGTCGGTCGCCAGCACGGCCTGGCCGGCGCCGTCGCGCGGATAGTAGAAGGTCTTGCTGATGATGGTGCCGACCGGGAAATCGAAAGCGGTATCGGCCTGGTAGGCGGCCGAGACACCTTTCGGCATCCACACGGTGCGCAGCTTGTGCGCGTAGTCGCTGAACAGCGGCGTGTTCAGGGTATAGGGCAGCACCTCCTTGTTCAGCACCAGTTGCCCTTCGCTGGCGGCCATCAGGCGCCATTCGCTGAGCTTTTCGGGGCGGCCTTCGGCAATGAAGTTGACCGGTTCGGCCGGCGGGGCGGGGTTGCGCGCGCACGCTGCCAGGAGCAGTGCGCATGCCGCCATGCCTGCCGCCCGCAGGGGACGGGGATGGCGCTTCATCAGGATTGCGCGCCCAGTTGCGGGATGCTGACCGGCGGCAGCTTGGCCAGCTGGCAGCGGTGCGGCGCGGAATCGGCTTTCGGGTTGGCGTACTTGTTCGGGCCGTCCGCGTTCAGCACTTCCGCGCTGTCCTGCACGCAGATGCGCGCCTCGGGCGGCATCACGCCGTTTTTCGCCAGCGCCTTGTCGGCATAGCCGTCCCACAGCACGTCGGGCAGGTGGCCGGACAGGCCGTACAGCGCCACTTTCAGCGCCTTCAGGTCGAGGCCATCGGGCGCGTCGCCGCCGCCTTTGAAGCGGTTGTCGTAGACGTAGATCGCTTTCGGGTAAGGGTCGTAATCCTTGGCCACGCCCTTTTCGGTGAAGTAGCCGGTCGAGTGGTAGCTGGAGATGATGACGTTGGCGGTCTGGTTGTTGGCGATGTCGTTGTCGAAGATTTCCACCTTCGAGTTGGAGTTGATCACCACGCCGGAGCCGGCCGGTACGCTGGCCACCGCCGTCCCCTTGGCGGCAAAGTTGCCCAGGTTGTTGCCTTCCACCTTGTTCTTGAACACGCGCGTGCTGTGGCCGGGCTGCTGCAGGTTGGGCATGTTGAACACCAGGATGCCGCCCGTGTTGCCGGTGGCGATATTGCCGTACACGTCCGCGTTGATGGTGTTCTCGATTTCAATGCCGGCCACGTTGGCATGGGCGCGCGAGTTGCGCACCACTACGTTCTGCGACTGGCCGACGTAGATGCCGGCATCGGAGGCGGCGATCGCGACGCAGTCTTCGATCAGCACATTTTTCGTCTTGACCGGGTAGATGCCGTAGGCGCCGTTGCTGACCTTGGAGCCGCCGGTCCACTGCACCTTCACGCTGCGGATGGTGATGTGGTCGCCGTCATTGATCTTCAGCCCATCGCCCTTGGAATCTTCGATGGTCAGGCCCTCGATGGTGAAGTTGTTGCCGTACACGAGCAAGCCTTCGGGCCCGGTGATTTGGGGCTTGAAGGAGAGGATGGTCTTGTCCATGCCGGCGCCGCGGATTGTCACGCCGTCGGCGCGCAGCTGCAGGCCGCTGGTGAATTTGTATTTGCCGGCCGGGATCTCGATCACGGCGCCGGGCTTGGCGTCGAGCAGCTGCTCCTGCAGCTGCTTCTGGAAGGCGATGTCGGCGGCCGAGGCTGGCGCCGGCAAGCTTGGCATGTTCTTGGTACAGGCGGACAGCAGGCCGCACAGCGCGATGGCGCCGATGGCTTTCAACATACGTCGTCTCCCCAGCTTGTTGTATAGATGCAGCAGCCAAGCCAGTATATCTGTCCATTATCGAATTGTTATCGTCAATATCGGCCAAATCCAGTGCTAGTATCGGCCACATGACAGCGCCGGTTACAGTTGCCATCTACGTCGGGGACGATTGCTGGGGAGGCCTGGCCTTGCTGGCGCGGGAAGGCTTTGCCATCGCCGGCACCCTGCATGCGCGCAACGCCGACCTGCGGGCGTCGGAGCTGTTCCGCGTGCGCCTGGTGGCGCTCGATGCGGCGCCGGTGCGCTCCTTCACCGGCCCCGTCCTGCAGCCGGAACTGACGCTGGGCGAGATGCCGGCGCCGCAGGTGGTGATTGTCCCGCCCTTCTACCTGCCCATGGCCGCGCGCGCGCCGATTGCGCCGGCCCTGGCTGGCTGGCTGCTGCAGGTGCATGCGAACGGCGCGCTGATCGTGGGCATGGCGGGCGGCATGCGCCTGCTGGCCGAAACCGGCCTGCTCGATGGCCGCGAGGTGACGGGCAACCGATCCGACCAGCGCGTGTTCGCCCGCCACTACCCGGAGGTGCGCTTCACGCCCGATGCGCCGCTGCTGATCGACGGCAGCATCATCAGCGCCGGCTCGGTCAACCCCTGCCTGGATGCGTGCAGCTACCTGGTCAGCCACTTTTACGGCGCTGCTGCGGCGCACAAGTTCAGCCGCTACACGAATACGGTGACGCAGCCGACCTACGAGCGGGTGGCGATCCGCAACACCGCCCTCAAGCAGCACGGCGACCAGCGCATCCGCCAGGCGCAGGAATACATCGAGCGCTGCTTCAAGCAGGATCTAACGGTGGAAAGCGCGGCGCAGCGCAGCGCCATGAGCGTGCGCAATTTCTCGCGCCGCTTCCAGCATGCGGTGGGCATGCCGCCGCATATCTATATCGCGCGCTGCCGCGGCGAATATGCGAAGGAACTGCTGGCGCAGCCCGGCCTGTCGATATTGCAGGTGGCGCTGCAATCGGGCTTCCGCAGCGAACCCATGCTGCGCCGCACTTTCGGCCAGCTGTTCGGCATGTCGCCGAGCGCCTACCGGGCCAGCGCGGCGGCGCGGCCCGGGCCCATGGCTAGCGCCGCTAGCGGCGGGCAATCAGCAAGCCGACTATGACGCCGATGGCGGCGCCGGCAGCCACTGATTTCCACGGATGGTCGTGCACGTAGTGGTCGGTGGCCTGGGCCGCCATTTTGCCGCGCGCGATGACGCTGTCTTCCAGTTTCAGCAAATCGCGCTTGGCCGTGCGCAGGGTATCCTCGAACTTGGCTTTGACCATGCCGAGGTCCTCCGAATTGGCGGAGGTGGCATTGCGCAGCCAGGTTTCCGCATCCTGCACGGCTTGCTTGAGGTCACTCATCAGCCGTTCGCGGGCTTCCGCACTGTCGTTATGGGCATGGCTCTTGCCATTGGCAACGCCGCCGCCATTAGGTTTTGCTGCTTGGGGTGTCTGGTCCATGATCGCCTCGTGTCAGTGAACAGCACTCAGGTAACTTCCAGTATAGGTCAGCGCAGCGCGTAGTCGAGCGCAATGCCTGCGAAGACTGCAGCGCCGAGGTAGTTATTGTGGCGGAAAGCGGCAAAACAAGGCGCACGCTCGCGGCCGCGGATCAGGAAGTAGTGGTAAACCGCGCAGGCGGCAGCCACGGCGATGCCGGCCAGGAAGGGCCAGCCCAGGCCAAAGTGCTGGCCCGCCAGCAGCAGGATCGCCAGGTGCAGGCCATAACACAGCATGATGGCGGCCACGTCGAAGCGGCCAAACGTGATGGCCGACGTCTTGATGCCGATCTTCAGGTCGTCGTCGCGGTCGACCATGGCGTACTCGGTGTCGTAGGCCACGGCCCAGAACACATTGCCCAGCAACAGCAGCCAGGCCACCGCCGGCACCGTGCCCTGCACGGCGGCGAACGCCATCGGCATGCCGAAACCGAAGGCGATGCCGAGGTAAGCTTGCGGGATGGCGAAGAAGCGTTTGAAGTAGGGGTAGGTGCCGGCAATGATGAGCGCGGCCACGCTGAGCTGCTTGACCAGGGCATTCAAGGGCTGGATCAGCAGGAAGGCGGCCAGCGACAGGCCGGCGGCGATCGCCAGCGCCTCCTTGCCGCTGACGCGGCCGCTGGTGATCGGGCGCTCGGCGGTGCGTTTGACGTGCTTGTCGAAATCCTGGTCGGCGTAGTCATTGACGGCGCAGCCGGCCGAGCGCATCAGGAAGGTGCCGAGCGAGAAAATCAGCAGCAGCTGCCAGTCCGGCACGCCGCCGGACGCGAGCCACAAGGCGGCCAGGGTTGGCCACAGCAGCAGTACGGTGCCGATCGGCTTGTCCAGCCGCACCAGGCGGAAATACAGTTCGAGTTTGCTCAGGGGTGGGGTAGTCGCTTCCATCCCATTATTTTACTCCGCGTGGCCGTTGAGCATCCTGACGCCCGGCAACTGGCAATCGCCCACCGCCTCCACGATGGCGTCGATGGCGGCCTTGCGGGTAAAGCTCTTGCGCCAGACGATGACCACGCGCCGGTTCGGCTCCGGGTTCTCGAAATAGCGGAATGCCAACATGCCGTCGCGCCCTTCCATGTCGGGCACCGAGGCGCGCGGCAGCACGGTCAGGCCGATGCCGCTGGCCACCATGTGGCGGATGGTTTCCAGCGACGAACCTTCGAAGGTGCGCTGCATGCCGTTGCCGGGCGAGGAGAAGCGCGCCATCTCCGGGCACACTTCCAGCACCTGGTCGCGGAAACAGTGGCCATTGCCCAGCAGGAGCATGGTTTCGGTCTTCAGCAGCTCGGCCGGCACGCTGTTGCGGCCCGACCAGGGGTGGCCCTTGGGCATGGCCACCACGAACGGCTCGTCGTACAGCGGCTGTACCGCCATGCCGTGCTCCGGCAGCGGCAGCGCCATGATGGCGGCGTCCAGCTCGCCCTGGCGCAGCATTTCCAGCAGCTTGACGGTGAAATTTTCCTGCAGGATCAAGGGCATCTGCGGCGTCTTTTCGATCATGCGCTTGACCAGTGGCGGCAGCAGGTAGGGGCCGATGGTGTAGATGACGCCAAGGCGCAACGGCCCGGCCAGCGGGTCCTTGTTCTGTTTGGCCAGTTCCTTGATCGCCGCCGTCTGCTCCAGCACGCGCTCGGCCTGGGCCACGATCTGGGCGCCCAGCGGGGTGACGGAGATTTCCGCCCCGCCGCGCTCAAACAGGACGACGCCGAGCTCGTCTTCCAGTTTCTTGATGGCGACTGACAGGGTGGGTTGGGCCACGAAACACGCTTCGGCGGCATGGCCAAAGTGTTTCGCTCTGGCAACAGCTACGATATATTTGAGCTCGGTCAGTGTCATGAATCCATTTGAACACAGGTGTATGCCTTGGTGCAATGCCACGAATGGGGGAGGGCGCTGGCTATAATGACCAGCAATCCACACAACGAGGCGAATATGTCATCCACACTAGGCCACGAAGAAGCCCAGGCGTATATCCACAAATTACTGGCCGCCATGCACCAGGTTGGCGGCTCCGACTTGTTCATTTCCGCGGATTTCCCGCCCAGCATCAAGTCGCAGGGTTCGATGCGCGCGCTGAGCCAGCAGCGCCTGACGCCCGATGTCACGCGCGCCCTGGCCTACGCCATCATGAACGAGAAGCAGCGCCGCGAGTTCGAGACGGAGCTGGAGTGCAATTTCGCGATTTCGCTGCCGAACGTGTGCCGTTTCCGCGTCAACGTCTTTGTGCAGCAGCAGGCGGTGGGCATGGTGATCCGTACCATCGCCTCCGAAATCCCGAATTTCCAGAAGCTCGACCTGCCGGAGGTGCTGAAGGAAGTGGTGATGACCAAGCGCGGCCTGGTGCTGGTGGTGGGCGGCACCGGCTCCGGCAAGTCGACCACGCTGGCGGCCATGATCGATTACCGCAACCAGAATTCGGCCGGCCACATCATCACGGTGGAGGACCCGGTCGAGTACGTGCACAAGAACAAGGGCTGCCTGATCACCCACCGCGAAGTGGGCGTGGACACCCTGTCCTGGCACCATGCGCTGAAAAACACCCTGCGCCAGGCGCCGGACGTGATCCTGATCGGCGAGATCCGCGATACGGAAACCATGGAGCACGCGATCGCCTTCGCTGAGACCGGCCACCTGTGCCTGGGCACCTTGCACGCCAATAATGCGAACCAGACCATGGACCGCATCATCAACTTCTTCCCCGAGGAGCGCCGCAACCAGCTGCTGATGGACCTGTCGTCCAACCTGCGCGCCATCGTGTCGCAGCGCCTGATCCGCACCGAGGACGGCAACGGCCGCAAGGCGGCCATCGAGATCCTGCTGAACACGCCGACCATCGCCGAGATGATCTTCAAAGGCAACTTCCACTCGATCAAGGAGATCATGGCCAAGTCGCGCGAGCTGGGCATGTGCACCTTCGACCAGGCCCTGTTCGAACTCTATAATAAGGGCTATATCGGCTACGAAGAGGCCTTGCGCAATGCCGATTCGACCAACGGCCTGCGCCTGCAGATCAAGCTGCACGGCAACCGCCCGCCGCCCGAGGCAGGCGAGACGGCGGCGCCGGTCAAGTCGGGCGGCCTAAGCATGCAACTGGATGAAGATGAGGAAGAAGACGGTCAATGATCGATTTTGAAAAGAAGATGTGCACGCGCGCCGAACTGGCGGGACGCGTGGCGGCGTTGCCGAAACCGGTGGTGATGACCAATGGCGTGTTCGATATCCTGCACCGCGGCCACGTGACCTACCTGGCGCAGGCACGTTCGCTGGGTGCCTCGCTGGTGGTGGCGGCCAACACCGATGCTTCGGTCAAGCGCCTGGGCAAGGGCGACGACCGTCCGCTGAACAATTGCGAGGACCGCATGGCCTTGCTGGCGGCGCTGGAGTCGGTCAGCCTGGTGGTGCCCTTCGATGAGGATACGGCGCTGGAGGCGGTGCTGCAGGCCAAGCCGGAAATCTACGCCAAGGGCGGCGATTACGATATGACTGCCATCCCGGAAGGGCAGGCCGTGCTGGCATACGGCGGCAAGGCGGTGGCCATCGACTTCGAGCATGACCGCTCGACCACCAAGCTGCTGGCCAAGGTGCGCATGTTTGGAAAATAGGAGGCCGTCATGGCTTTTGGTGTGCTGCTTACCGATGAGGGCGTGGCGGAACTGGGCGCCGTGCTGAAGGATTACCTGGGCGACGGACCGTCCGGCAAGTTTTTGCCATGTAAGGAGGCCAACCCGGACCGTAGCTTCTTCCACCTGGTCGCGGAAACGCGCAATGCGGAGGGGGCGGCGGTGGAGCTGGAGCTGTACATTCCCAACCGCTACATCAAGCTGGTGATGTCGGGTCTGGAGCGCAAGCACATCGGCTTTCTCTAATGTTGCAGGATCGTGATCTTGCCATCCGCTTCCAGGAAAGCGTATTTCATCTTTTCAAGCGGGCAGTCGGCCTCGCGCAGGGATTGTTCGAGGTCGCTTTCCGCCACGTGGTTGCGGCGCAGGGCTTCCTTGAACACCCTGCCGTCCCGGCCCAGCAGCACGGCCGTGCCTTCCACCAGGTCGGCCGCCTTGCGGCTGCGCGCGGTGATGAAGGCGATGGCCACGTTCAGCGCCACCAGGGTGACCACTACGATCAGGCCGCCGCCCACCGAGTCGTCGCCGCCGGTCAGGCCGGGCGAGACGGATTCGCTCAGTAGCATCACCACCAGCAAATCGAACGGCGTGAACTGGCCGATGGTGCGTTTGCCGCTCAGGCGCATCATCAGGAGCAGCGCAGCGTAGATCATGACGCCGCGCACGACGAATTCCCACCAGGGCAGGTTGAGGTCGAACATCAGGAGCCTCCTTTCTGCCCGGTTATACGTTATTCCAAGCGTGCGCGCCCACACGCTACCGTGGGTCAATCCATCAGCTCGTCAAGTGAGCTGGCTTGCCGGAGGCGCTCGACCCAGCGATGTAACTCTTCAGGAGAGGCCGCCCGCATCCGCGCGGCGGCGTCCGCCGGGAGAGGACCGAAGCGTGCTTCCACAGCTTTCATCATCCCCAGCCGCAGGCCTGCCTCCAGGCCCTCTTTGCGGCCCTCTTCGCGGCCGATTCGGTTGCCATGCGATACTGCCCGTCCCAGCATGCGCCGAATGTGGTCATGCTGAAGTCGCTGTATGAGTGTCAACATATGCATTCCTTTCATGCGGTTGATGTAGTGGCGGTACTTGCCGTCCAGCCTTTTGGGCAAAGGCATGAGCCGGTCGAGCAGTTCGAGCATTTGCGCCAGGCGGGTTTCCTGCCAGCCGAAGCCGCACAAGGTGCGGGTCAGCCTGCATTTGGCAGCGAGCCGCGCGAAAGGTTCCCCTTTTGTTTGCATTATTTCGAGGTGGGCGGCGGCAAATAATGCGAAGCCGTTGCCGGATTGCAGCAGCGCGGGGAGGGCCGGCTTGAGGTCGAGCAACTTGACGGTGGCGAAGCTCAGGGTCAGTTCGCAACCGCCGAAGCCGTAGCCAAATTCGCAAGGACGCCACGCGGCCGATCCATCACCGAGGATGACCAGGCTGATCACGGGGATCTTGTGCCTGGCAAACAGAAGTGCATGGTAAATGAACACGCGCTGGGCGAAATGCTCGTCGTGCTGGCATTGGACCTCGACGTGCAGGCACACAGCGCGCCCGTCGCGGGTGAAGCATTGGTAGACGCGGTCGGCATGGCAGGCGTTGCCGGCGGGGGAGGTGCCGTCGCTCGGCTGGTGCAGCTCGCCATCCAGGATGGTAAATGGGCGCGACAAGTCCAGCACCGCCGCCAGGGCGGGGAAGCAGGTGGCCAGGCATTCCCCGATCAGTTGGTCGAGCGCGCACTTCCAGGCGCTGTCGAGCTGGTCGGGGGCGTGGCTGGGGACGGGGGAGTGGGCCATGCGCGTTGGAGCGCCGGCCCGCTGCCGGGTTCCGCGCAGGGCAGGCGCGGGGTTTGCGCTAGATCAAACCTTATGCACCGCCGGCGTAACCGTGCTGGCGCCAGGCTTCGAAGACCACTACGGCCACGGTGTTGGAGAGGTTCAGGCTGCGGTTACCGGGCATCATCGGCAGGCGGATGCGCTGCTGCGTCGGGAACGATTCGCGGAACTCCGGCGCCAGGCCGCGCGTCTCGCTGCCGAATACGAACACGTCGCCCGGCTCGAAGGCCAGTTCGGCGAACGGGCGCGAGCCATGGGTGGTCATGGCGAACATGCGGCTGGTGTCCGGCTGGACGTCGGCCAGGAAGGCATCCCAGTCCTTGTGCACTTTCATTTCCGCATATTCATGGTAGTCTAGGCCGGCGCGCCGCATCTTGGCGTCGTCCAGCGGGAAGCCGAGCGGCTCGATCAGGTGCAGCTGGGCGCCCGTGTTGGCGCACAGGCGGATCACGTTGCCCGTGTTGGGAGGAATTTCCGGGTTGACCAGCACTACATGAAACAAGATGTTCTCCTAATTGGTATTCGGGGGCGTGCGCGCGAACACATAGTTCGTCACACGCGCAGCGCCGTGGCGCTTGAGTGTTGCCGCCAGTTCCTGCAAGGTCTGGCCGCTGCTCATTACGTCGTCCACCAGGCCGATGTGGCGGCCTTCCACCAGCGCCCGCTCGGGGATGGCGAAGGCGTGCGCGATATTGGCGTGGCGCGCGCCATGCGGGGTGCTGCTTTGTGCCCGCGTTTCGCGTACGCGCACCGCGAGTCCGGCGTGGAGCGCGATGCCGAGCTGCCGGCCCAGCGGGCGCGCGATTTCCAGCGACTGGTTGTAGCCGCGTTCGGCCAGGCGCTGCATTCCCAGCGGCACAGGGCAGAGCAGGGCGGGGCGCGTTGCTTCGTTGTCCTTGACCGCCTTGGCCAGCAGGTCGGCAAACAGGCGCGCGAGGGCAAGCTGTCCGGCGAATTTTAACTGAAGGACGAGTCGGTCTACAGGAAGGGCGTAGTCGGCGGCCACGATGGTGGCGTCAAAGGCCGGGCGCTCGGACTGGCAGCGCGCGCACGGCACCAGCGACGCCAGTGGCGGCTGGGCCGCTGGCGGGGCGCTGGCCGCGGCGCTTTCCCTGGCCGCATGCGGCGCAGCGCGCCCGGAGGCGGACGGGGAGGCTGGCTGGGGTGGCAGCGGGTTGGCGCAGATGGGACAGCGCGGCGGGTGCAGGCGGAAGAACTGGTCGCGGCAGCCGGGGCAGAGCAGGGCCGCGCCGCTGGCGCTGCACAGCACGCAATTACAGGGCAGCAGGGCGGCCAGCAGGCCGCCGGCAAATGCGCCAGCCATCGCAAATCCCCGCGAACGAGTAAACTGCTCGGATTATCCCACCCAAATACAGTAATTAATATGCAAGTCCCAGCAAAACCGCCGAAATTGAGCGCTCCGATTGACCTCGATCTAGTCCGCCGCCTGTTTTCCGACCCGGGCCGCGTGGCCGAGGCCGACTTCCTGCGGCGCGAGATCGCCGGCCGCATGCACGAACGCCTGCAACTGGTGAAAGTGAACCCGCAGCGCGTGCTGGACGCGGGCTGCGGCACCGGGCAGGATTTGCCGGTCTTGCAAAAGAGCTATCCCGCCGCCCAGATCCTCGGCGTCGACACCGCGCCGGCCATGATCGCGGCCGCCCGTGGCCAGGCCGCCAAATCCGGCCTGAGCCAGTTGATTGGCAAACTGCTACCAGCAAAATCGGGCATTGACTACCTGTGCGCCGATATGGCCGACCTGCCGCTGGCGCGCAACAACGTCGACCTGGTCTGGTCTAACCTTGCGCTGCACTGGCACCCGCAGCCCGACCGCGTGTTTGCGGAATGGCATCGGGTATTGAAAGTCGGCGGCTTGCTGATGTTCTCCTGCTTCGGTCCGGATACGCTGCAGGAGCTGCGCACGGCGTTTGCGGATGTTGACTTGGCGCCACACACGCTGCCCTTCGTCGACATGCACGATTTTGGCGACCAGCTGGTGGAAGCCGGGTTCGCCGAGCCGGTGATGGATATGGAAAAGATCACGGTCACCTACGACAGCGCCGACAAGCTGCTGGCCGACGCGCGCGCCCTGGGCGGCAACCCGCTGCACACGCGCCGTAAAGGCTTGCTGGGCAAGGATGCCTACGCGCGCCTGAAGGCTGGCCTGGAGCGCCAGCGCCGGGCCGATGGCAAGCTGGCTTTGACCTTCGAAGTGATCTACGGGCATGCCTTCCGGCCGGCGCCGCGCGTGACCAGCAGCGGGGAAGCGATCATTCGTTTTGATTTGCCGCGCAAGCCTAAAAAATAGGCAAAAAAGGGTGAAAATACAGTGGTTTACCACACCTCGGGGGTACTTTCCCTTGATGTAGGACATGTTCACTGATTATAATCATTGACTAATTTTGCCAGTATTTTGCCCAGACGAACGCAGCCATGCGCTCCCCGGGCCGGCAACTAGCTACCGCGGAGATAAGGTCGTCGGCAGCGAATACAAGGTTCCAGCACAGTCGTTTCATGAAATTTTTCGTGAGGCACACGCTCGGAACCTTTAGGTGTTTTAGCGTGCGACGGGGACGTAGCACACCAATTTATTTTTTTTGGGTGGTTGGGGAAAACATGAAACTTGCGAAACGACTTCAATCGTTGATGCTCGGCTTGGCCGTCACCGCCGCGAACGCGGCGTGGGCTGGTCCCGCGGCGACAGCGGCTGTTGACTACAAGACCGCGACCGGCGGTACCGGCGGTCCGATGGTGAATCAGTTGAACCTGCAGGCTCCTGCAACGCAGATTGCGGCCGATATCTACAGCCTGCACAACCTGATGATGATCATCATCCTGGTCATCTTCGTCGCCGTGTTCGGCGTGATGTTCTACTCCATCTTCAAGCACCGCAAGTCGCTCGGCCACAAAGCCGCCACCTTCCACGAATCCACCGCCGTCGAGATCGCCTGGACCGTCGTCCCGTTCCTGATCGTGATCGGCATGGCGCTGCCAGCGACCAAGACCGTCGTGGCCATGAAAGACACCTCCAACGCCGACATCACCATCAAAGCCACCGGCATGCAGTGGAAATGGGGCTATGACTACCTGAAGGGCGAAGGCGAGGGCATTTCCTTCATCTCCAACCTGTCCACCCCGCGCTCGCAAGTGGGCCAGCCGGGTGAAGCGCCGACCGAAAAGCGCGGCGAAAACTACCTGATGGAAGTGGACAATGAAGTGGTGGTCCCGGTCGGCAAGAAAATCCGTATCGTGACCACCGCCAACGACGTGATCCACGCCTGGATGATCCCGGCCTTCGGCGTCAAGCAGGACGCCATCCCCGGCTTCGTGCGCGACACCTGGTTCCGCGCCGAGAAGACCGGCGACTTCTACGGCCAGTGCGCCGAGCTGTGCGGCAAGGAGCACGCCTACATGCCGATCCACGTGAAGGTGCTGTCCAAGGCGGACTACAGCCAGTGGGTCGACGGCGAGAAGAAGAAGATGGCCGCCGCGGCCGACGATCCGGCCAAGGTCTGGAAGCTCGAAGACCTGGTCGCGCGCGGCGCGAAGGTCTACGCCGCCAACTGCGCCGCCTGCCACCAGCCCAACGGCAAGGGCGCCGGCCCGATCAAGCCGCTGGACGGCTCGCCGGTGGTGGTCGATGCCGACAAGCTCAAGCAGGTCGCCGTGGTGCTGCACGGCCAGAACAACGGCACCATGCCGGCGTGGAAGCAGCTCTCGGACACCGAGATCGCCGCGGTCGTCACCTACACGAAGAACAACTGGTCGAACAAGACCGGCCAGCTGGTGCAGCCGGCCGACGTGCTCGCCGCCCGCAAGTAATCCGTCGCATTCCAAGGAAACGTCATGAGCGCAGTCATCGACCAGCACGGCGGCCACGCCCACGCGCACGATCACGACCACGACCACCACGCGCCGCACGGCTGGCGGCGCTGGCTCTACGCGACGAACCACAAGGACATCGGCACGATGTACCTGCTGTTCGCGTTCGCCATGCTGATGGTCGGCGGCGTGCTCGCGCTGCTGATCCGCGCCGAGCTGTTCCAGCCCGGCCTGCAGATCGTGAACCCCGAGCTGTTCAACCAGCTCACCACCATGCACGGCCTGATCATGGT
>NZ_JAYSCO010000058.1:0-36373 GCF_041914865.1 Pseudoduganella sp.
GGCAAGGCATGCTGCTGACCAGCCAGTCCGCGCGCGGCGCCTCCGGCCAGGTGCTGGATTCACGGCCTGCCAGCAGACAGGTTACCGCCAGCAAGCAAACCCAGACTTCGCTCGCCCAGCAAGCCAAGACACACAAGGCCGACCTGCCCAAGGAAGCCGAAACGGACAAGCTGCCGGCCATTTCCGGAATGGAGCGCACCGTAGGGATTCTTGAGGCAGACAATGGCGAGGGTGTCAAAGCCTACAACTCGCCGCTGCTTCAATTGGACAGCCCCGCAGGCATCGTAGCGGCGACGCCCGCCAATGCAATACTCGCTTCGGACGTGAGCAGCAGCATTGCGGCCGGTCACGCGATCAACTTCGCCACACAGGGCAATCTGCACCACGCCGCGCAGGGAGGCATCAGCCTGTTCAGCTACGGCAAGGCCAGCGATCCCGCCAAACCTGCCAAGGAAACCGGCTTACACCTGCACGCGGCAAGCGGCAAGTTCAGCTCCCAAAGCCAGGAAGCCTCAACTTTGCTCACGGCGGATAAGTTGCTGACGGTCGCCAGCATCAACGCGGAAGTGAATGTCGCGGCGAAGCAGCACGTCCTGCTGACAACCCAGGGGGCTGCGATCAGGATCGAAGGCGGCAATATCACCCTGAACGCTCCTGGAAAAATCGATTTCAAAGCCAGCAAGAAGGAACTCTCTGGCGCGGCCAGCGGAGAAGCAAGCCTGCCTGCGCTGCCTAAACCGGACCAGGCGAAGAACGACATCGATCTGATGTTCCTCTACGACGACCTGGATGCAGTCCCGGGCGCCCCCTATAAAGTACGCTTTGCCGACGGCACAGTGCGCGAAGGCACGCTCGATGACAAAGGCCAGGCGCGCCTGCTGAGCGTTCCTTACGGCGAATACACCGTGGAGTTTGGCGAAGACCCGCGCGACTGGGAGCCGCCGCCGCTCGAACCCGGTCAACACAAGGATCCGAAAGTACGCGAACAAGGCAGGCTGGCTATTGAACAAGCGCGCCTCGAACATGAAAGGAAGCAAGCGTGAGCATTATTGACGACTGCGTCCAGTTCCTTGAAGACCTGATTCTGGGCGATTTCAACGAAGAACAAATGGTTTCGGCGCAAATAATTGGCGGCTTGATCTCGCTGATTCCCGTTGTCGACCAGGTCATGGACGTGCGGGACATCAGCGGCTGCCTTTACAACATCAACAAGCACGGCGGCATGGCCAAGGCCACGCTGGACCAGAAGATCACGCTCGGCTTCGCAGCCTTCGGGGTCATTCCCGAAGTGGGCAGCGCTTTCAAGACCGTCTTCAAGCCGCTGTACAAGGAACGCAAGGCACTGAAAGGCGCCTTTAACGGCGGCGTCGCCATGGTCGAACGTATGCTCGGCGTGAAGAAAGGCGGCGCCGTGAAATGGGTGCGCGCATTGGATTGGGCGGGCAACACGCAGGCAGCCATCGTCAAGGCCAACTTCGCACTGGAAAGCAGTATCCAGATGCTGGAATATATCGCCGCCGGCCATTGGTGGTGTCCGGACCATCTGGAACAACTGGCACGCGACGTTATCCCTTCCATCAAATCCTTGCGTGGCAAGCTCGCTGCCCCAATCAGGGAGGCCGCAGCCGAAATCAAGAAGTTCCTCGAGGAGCTGCTGGGCGAGCACGCCGCAGCGGTCGCGCTGGCATTGGCACAAAATGCGGCGACGACTCCGCGCGGCGCCCACGGTGGCCCCACACGCAACAACGCGGTCACCCCAAGGGCCGCGCGGGACCGCCGGCACGAAGTGGTTGCCGAAAGACCGCGCACCCAAGGTAAAGTCAGCGCGTCCAAGGCTGTCACGGTCACTCAGCGCTTGGCATACGAAGGCTATAAAGCGCTGAACTTTGCCGCCAAGGGCCTAATGGCGGAGCATATCGTCGATCACTATGTGATCGAGAAGATGAATTGGGGTCTCGATTGGAACGTACACGATACGATTGATGTAGGATCTGGTCGCAAAGCGGGCTGGCAAAATGACTTTAGGAAGATCAACGACAATCAAACTCCGCTCTATTTGTGCACCCCAAGCAAGCATGTGCTTCAAGCTGGTATCGACTCCGTGTGGTTCACCAATCGTGCGAAGTCCCAACAATACGCAATCGTCGAGGCCAAGGCAAATATGAATCCTGCAGCGGACTTGCTGAGCATGCTGGGAGAAGCGAAGAGCTTATCGGCGAGCGATGCTGTGCAAACTCCGCCACCTGCCAAGGGAAGAAAAAAAGCACAATCCACAATGGTATTGCAGATGAGCAAGAAATGGGTGGATGATCGGATCCGCAAAGATTTCTTCCGTCTAGAAACAAAGATGTACCGAAACTACTCCCGCCACGTGTTTCTTGTGACGCCAATTCAAGCGGCCGAGCACACTGAAGTAATGACGAAGATACTTAGTGAGGGTTTGGTCGATAATCCACGTGCAGCGCAGCGATACGCAGAACAGCACGCTGAGCATAACATTCAGCGTGCGTTCACGGCTCAAGACATCGACGCTGCAGAAGCACGGTATATAAAAGGCGGAAAGCCGAAGAGAAGCACAAAGCCCAGGAAGCCAAAAAAATGACTGAAATTGACTTCAATCGATTGCGCCGCCAACCCCTCATTGGCGAACAGAGCTATTTAAGTATGCTTGAATGGTTTAATGAAGATTTAGAAGAATTGCGCGAAAAGCTGGCCGAGCCCACAGACGATCCACGTGACACCGTCGCCGGCTTAACGGCATGCGCATACCGCTACTGGAACGCTTTTCAGTTGCGGCTTACAGGCGGGGACGACCTAGCGTCGCTCGCTCCCTACCTGACGCAAGTCGTGGAAGCCTTCGAAGACGTTGCAGTGGCACTGAATGACGTCCCGGATGCACATTACTATCCGCCCTTTGTCCTCAATGACATGATCGACACCTATGTCGATTATTTAAACCTGCTATCCGCTGCGGTTTTGCTTCACCGCGAGGATCTCATCCCGCGCATCTACGAACTAATCGCAGAGACTGACTACGACGAGTCCGATGCTGTGATCGAAACGCTTCTCAGCTTCTACCTGCCGAACCGGCCTAAAATGGACTTCCACTTTTGGAAGCCCTACACACCACTCTTCAACGCGATCACTCAGCAAGATCCAGCCGAACGCGCAAAAGGCATGGAGAAGTTTGTGAAGAACTGGTACAAGTCCATGAAAGGCGTGGCGCATTTCTGGGGCAAGCATGAACAGATTGAACCGGACTTCTCGCCATACTTTGGCTACTGGGCGATGTGCGCGGGCGCATTTACGTATCTGCTTGACATCGATGACTCCAGGTACCGGGATGAAATGGTTTATCCCAAGGACATGGTTGAATATGCTCGCAGCCAGCCACGTAACAGCGTTGAGCTGGAAGATGGCAGCACCATCCTTCGAGTGCTTGGCGGCCAGCCATGCCCAACGGCGGGCCATTGGTTCAGCCCAGCGAAGCCAGATAGCGGCCGCCATTTCAAGAAGGATGAAATTCTGCCTGTCTTCGATTCAGCTTATGGACTAACAATCTGGCAATTGGAAAAAAACGAGGGAAGCCAGGATCCTCAGCCCATGCTCTAAAGCCGGTTTCAGAATGCCGGGGACCCATGCCCGAAAACTGGCATGTGGTGATCGCTCGACGTCGTGCCGATCCGCAAGTGCTTGACGATGTGGCAGCCGAACCAAGCAGATAGCTTATGCTGAAACGTCGCCACTATTTCCCGCTATGACCGAGATGAATCGAGTATTCGAGAAAGCACGACGCCAACCGCTTATTGACCAACAAAGCTACCTGGCCACGCTGAGATGGTTTGACGAGGACACCCGGTTAGTTGCGCAAAAGCTGGCCGAACCAACCGGCGATCCACGCGATAATGTCGCAATCCTGAAAGCCTTCGCGCTGCAATGCTGGGATACCCTGCGGCTTCGATACACCGCTGGCGAAAGCCTTCCTGAACTCGCGTCATACCTGACCACAGTGGTGGAAGCTTATGAACGCGTGGTCGACGAACTCGAAAAGGTGCCGGATGAGCTGTACTACCCGCCTTTCGTGTTCGACGACATGATCGACAACTATGTCGATTACGTGAACATTCTTGCTACCGCAGTACTGCTGCACCGCGAGGACCTGATTCCACGCATCCATGCGCTGATCGAGGGCACGGACTACGACAAGGCGGATGTCTTGATCGAAGGCTTGCTTGCGTTCTTCCTGCCAGAGCGGCCTAAGGTGGAGAACTGGTACTGGAAGGCCTACACGCCATTGCTAACGGCGCTCAACTGCACTACGCCGCATGAGCAAGCAAAAGGCATGGAGAAGTACGTCAAGGGCTGGTACAAGTCGATGAAAGGCGTGGCGCATTTCTGGGGCAAGCACGAGCAGATCGAGCCTGATTTCTCGCCTTACATGGGCTACTGGGCCATTTGTTCAGGTGCGTTCACCTACCTGTACGACCTTGACGACGCCGGATACCGCGACGAGATGGTCTATCCAAAGGACATGGTGGATTATGCGCGCAGCCTGCCCCGCAACCAGGCGAGCTGGAAGGAGGTCTTGTGAGCCTGCGCGTTCCTGGTGGCCAGGCCTCTGGCAGTTTGACATCCCCCCTGCCCGGATCAACCGGCGGACAATCGGTGCGGCCGGTTACTCAAGCGCCGGATGCCGACTTCTCTAGCTTGCTGCGACTGTAGACGCGGCATTCCTCCTTCTTCCAACGTCCTTCACAAACGCGGATGCGGCAGCGGGCCGCTTCCTGCTTGCCTTGCTTCTTGCATTGCTCGAGCGCCCTGGGCAGGGAGATCCGGGCGTTGCTCGATGTTTTCTCGTACTTGGCGTGCGCCACCAATGCGGCCAGGAGTTCGACGTCGTTGTCCGGCTCGGCCGAACTGCTGGATTGTGCTTTGGACGCGGGCTTGGCAGCCTTGCTCGCCACGGGCTTCTTGGCTGGCTTGCTTGCCGTCGGCTTGGCGGCCGGCGTTGCGCCGCTCTCCAGCATCTGCGCCAGCGATTCGTTTGGTTTGCCGGTTGCGGGCGGTGGCGCCTCGTCGACGATGGTGGCGGTCTGCACTGGCGCAGCCGGTGCCGGTGGCGCGTCGAGGGCGGCGGCGAGGACCGCGGGCGTCGCGGCTCCCGGTTCGGCGGCTGGCGCTCCGGCTGCAGCTGCGGGTGCGGCAACCGGCGCGGCCGCAGCCGGTGGTGCGGCCGCAGGTGCCGGCGCTGCCGCCAGCGGTGGCGCGGGTTCCGCCTCGCCGCCGAACTGGCTCACCGCCAGCGCCGTGACGGCGGCGAAAACGGCCACGCCGCCGGCCAGCCATAGCGGCTTGCGGCGCGCGGCGGCGGGGGCCGGGGCACTTGCCGCCGGGGCGGCCAGCGGCGCCACCTGATGTTGTTCAAGCGCTACTTGTTGCTCTGCCGAGAGCAGGCTGGGGCGAGCTGCCGGCTTCTTGGTTTCGTTACTTTGTGACAATGGATTGCTCCCCGTAAAGATTAGCAATAATTTACTTTATCTCAGGAAAAGGTGGCGCACTCTTCAACAGACAGCCTTTAGTGGAGGGGCGCACGATTGAAATCCAAGCGAACGCGCCTTATCAGAACTTCAAGATATACTTTCCCGCGATAATTATTTGCCAGGCCGACACGCGCCCAGATAGTTATCAAAAGTGTAATTGCATTTATCGGGGTCAATGTGTTTTTCCTTGCCGTATTGCTGTATTTCCTGCTGGCTTGCGCGCTGAGCTGGATGGTGCTGTTCCCTGCGGGGCGGGCCTATGTCGCGCGTCGCCTGGAGCTGGCGGGCGGCCGCCTGCAGCGTCGCGTACAGGAGCTGGCGCGGCGCGGCAGCGGCCAGGCGGCGGCTCTGGGCAGCGAGTCGGCAGCGGCCGTGCGCAGCGGCGGCAGCTTCCTGCGCGAGCACTGGTGGAGCGCGCTGGCGGCGCTGCTGATCATGCTGCTGCCGGCGCTGGTGGCGTGGATGTCGAGCAGCCGCACCATGGTGGGCGGCTTCGATGCGCCGGTGCGCGAGACGAACCAGCAGGTGGCCTCGCTGCTGGAAGGCGAACAACTGGTCCCGCCACCGCCCCTGCCGCCGATGCTGTTCACCACGCCGGAGGTGGAAGTGGTGCGCCCTGGGCTGGTGACGGCAAGCCGCGACTGGGCGCTGCTGGAGAAGGCTTATGCACAAAAACTGCTGCAGGCTTTCCGCATCATGAAGGAGCAGCACGGTTATGACATGGCGCTGCTCGAAGGCTACCGCAGCCCTGAGCGCCAGAACGCATTGGCGGCGCAAGGCAGCAATGTCACCAATGCTGCTGCGTTCCAGAGCTGGCACCAGTATGGCCTGGCCGCCGACTGCGCGTTCCTGCGCGACGGCAAGCTGGTGATTTCGGAGCGCGACCCGTGGGCCATGCGCGGCTACCAGCTGTTCGGCGAGGTGGCCGAGAGCCTGGGCCTGACCTGGGGCGGGCGTTGGAAGATGATGGATTTTGGCCACACGGAGCTGCGTGTGGAAGGCGTAAGAAGGAAATAGGAGTACACGATGCCAGGAGCATTCATCCGTTTGGGCGACAAGACCTCGCATGGGGGCACCGTGCTGGAAGCCTCGCAGCAGAGCGACAGCGGCGGCAAGCCGATCGCGCGCATGGGGGACAAGGTGTCCTGCCCCAAGTGCGGCAACAACACTATTGCCAGCGGCGACCAGGCGCTGGTCGTGGACGGCAAGGCCGTGGCGCGCCATGGCGACAAGACTGCCTGCGGCGCGACGCTGATCGCGAGCCAGCAGAACACCATGGACGCGGTGTGAGGCGCACATGCAGAACTGGTTGAAACGCAGCTTGCTGGTGCTCTCCGTGTTCGGCGTATGCTGGATCGGCGCCATCTGGTATTGGCGCAGCACCACGCGCATGCCGGAGACGGGCGACCTGGCGTTGGCCATGTTGGCCATGCCGCTGCTCGTTCTCAGCATGGTATGGCTGGGCAACAAGGCTTACGCAGCGCGCAGCTCCGATGCGACGCAAGCGTCCAGCGCGGCGCCGGCGCAGGAGGCGCAGGATGGCGCTGCTTCGCACGACGCTGCGCCTGGCGCTGCGGCCAACGCGCCGTGGCTGCCGCTGGGCGTGACCGGCGCCGCGCTGCGCATGCCACATGGCGACGCGCCGGCGGAACTGGCGTCGGCTATCGCGGAGGGCGAGGCTCGGCTCGACCTGGATCCTGAGCTGACCGATATGCAGGGCTTCCCGATCATGGCGGGCCGTGTGGCGGAGATCGATCTGGAACCGCTGCAGGAATGGCTGTCCGGCCAGCCTGCCACGCGCGTAAAACCGCACCAGCTGCGCGCACTGGCGCTGGGCGGCGAGGTGGCGGGCCAGCTGGCGATAGATGCCGCAGCCAGCGGCGACGACGGCGTCCTGCAGTTGCTGCCGCTGCTGCCGGAAGACTGGCCGGCAGCGCTGCAGGAAGTGGCGACCGGCTGGCTGGCGCATTGCGCCGCCGAAGCGGGTTGGCCGCGCGAGCGGCTCACCGTGCGCCACCTGCAGCCCGGCGCGCCAGCCTCGGTGCCCGGCGCCCTGCGCGACCTGGCGGCACAGGCGGTCAGCGCGAGCGCTCCGGCTTTCAGCATGCTGCTGGCCTGCGATTCGGCGATCGATGCCGACGCGGTCGAGCAGCTGGCTATCAATGGCAAGCTGTATGGCCAGCGCAATCCAAACGGGCGCATGCCGGCCGAAGGCGCGGCGGGCGTGCTGCTGCAGCCGGCGCCGGCGCGCGAAGCCTTGCGCTTGCTGGCACTGGCGCACGGTGCGCCGGACCAGCCGGCGCCGCCGCTGGCGCAACTGGCGCAACAGGCCATGGAACAGGCGCAAGCCGTGCTGGCGCAAGCCGCGCCGGCCGCCCCTGGCGCCCCGCTGGCGATCGATTACATCTCTGCCGACACCGACCATCGCGTGGCCGCCGTGGCGGACCTGATGCAATGCGTGGAAGCGCGCGCGCCCGGACTGGATACCAATACCGCCCTGGCCTGCGTGGGCGCCGCCTGCGGCCATACCGGTGCGGCAGGCGCCCTGGCGGCACTGGCGCTGGCGCTCCAGCAGGCGTCCGACAACGAAGGCCACGCGCTGTGCCTGGCCAACGGCAACCCGCGCCAACCTTTCGCACTGCTGGTCGGCCCGCTCCCGGCTCCCGCCGCGGCCCCGGCCAGCAGCGCACCAACCCTTAGCTAACCTTGCAAGAGTAGAAAAATGATGCAAAGAATCCGGGACATCCTGACTTCGCGCACCGCCTTCCTGATCTACGGCTGGATCGCCTTCGCGGCCTTCCTGCTGTTGGCGGCGGTGCTTCTGGAGCTTCCCTACAGCCTGGCCTTCGGCGTGCTGGCGGCCGCCCTGCTGCTCGGTGCGGCGATCTGGTCCTGGCGCCGCTACCGCGCGCGCAAGGCCGCCAGCCAGCTGGGCGGCATGCTGGAGCAGCAGGCTGCGGCGGCGCCCGCCGCCAATGCCGCACCGCGCCACGAGACCGAAGCGCTGCGCAAGCGCATGCTGGAGGCGATCCAGACCATCAAGACCTCCAAGCTGGGCCTACGCTCCGGCAACGCAGCCTTGTACGAGCTGCCCTGGTACATGATCATCGGTAACCCGGCCGCCGGCAAAAGCACGGCGATCGCCAACTCCGGCCTGCAATTTCCGCTGGCGGGCAGCCGGATCGTGCAGGGCGTTGGCGGCACCCGCAACTGCGACTGGTTCTTCACCACCGATGGCATCCTGCTCGACACGGCAGGCCGCTATTCCGTCAACGACGAGGACCGCGCCGAGTGGTTCAGCTTCCTGGGTTTGCTGAAAAAGTACCGCAAGAAGGCGCCGATCAACGGCATCATCATCGCCGTCAGCATTGCCGAACTGGCGGGCAAGCGTCCCGAATTCGCCATCGAGCTGGCCAAGAACCTGCGCCAGCGCGTGCAGGAACTGACCGAGAAACTGGAAGTGCATGCGCCGGTGTACATCGTCTTCACCAAGGCGGACCTGATCAACGGCTTCACCGACTTCTTCCACGATTGCGAGATCGGTGAGCGCGACCGCGTGTGGGGCGCCACCCTGCCCTACCGCAAGAACAACTCGAACGAAGCCCTGCTGCAGCAGTTCGACGAACGCTTCGACGAGCTGTACGAAGGCTTGAAGGAAATGAGCATGGCCAATATGGCCCTGCAATGGCGCGAGCGCCTGCCATCCGGCGTGTTCACCTTCCCGCTCGAATTCAACTCGATCAAGGCGCCGCTGCGCACCTTCGTCGCCACCCTGTTCGAGGAAAACCCGTTCCAGTTCAAGCCCGTGTTCCGCGGCTTCTACTTCACCAGCGCGCTGCAGGAAGGCAGCGGCGTTTCCGCCACCTCGCACCGCGTGGCGCAGCGCTTCGACCTGAACCTGCAGCAGCAGGAGCAGCACGAATCGGAGCAGCAGCACGGCTACTTCCTGCTCAAGCTGTTCCGCAACGTGATCTTCGCCGACAAGCAGCTGGTGGCGCAGTACGCCAGCCCGGCCAAGATCCGCATGCGCTACGCCGCCTTCTTCGGCGCGGTGGCGCTGAGCGGCCTGCTGCTGGGCGGCTGGAGCTGGTCCTACATGGGCAACCGCCAGCTGGTGGCCAATGTGCAGGCCGACCTGGATAAAGCCGTCAAGCTGCAGAAGCAGCGCCCGGAACTGGCGGCACGCCTGGAGGCGCTGGAGATCCTGCAGGACCGCATCGAGCAGCTGGCGCGCTTCCGCGACGACCGCCCGCTGTCGGTCAGCCTGGGCCTGTACCAGGGCGAACTGCTGGAGCGCAAGCTGCGCGAAGAGTACTTTGCCGGCGTGCGCGAAGTGATGCTGAAACCGGTCAGCCAGTCGCTGGAAACCTTCCTCGGCGAAGTGAACGCCAATGCCGACCGCCTGCAGCCGCTGGCGCGTCCGGCGGCCGCCCCTGCCGCTGCCGCCGGCGGCGGCGCCAGCCCGGCCCCGGCCAGCGCCGCCGTGGCGCAGCAGTTCAAGGACGCCTCGCCGGAGAACGTGGAGGACGCCTACAACGCGCTGAAGACCTACCTGATGCTGGGCGATAAGTCGCGCGCCGAGTCGAGCCACCTGAACGACCAGCTGACCCGCTTCTGGCGCGTGTGGCTGGAGTCGAACCGCGGCAGCATGCCGCGCGAGCAGATGATCCGCAGCGCCGAGCGCCTGATCAGCTTCTACCTGGCCGAGATCAACGACCCGTCCTGGCCGCAGGTGGAGAACCGCCTGGCACTGGTGGACCAGTCGCGCAACACCCTGCGCGGCGTGGTGCGCGGCATGCCGGCGCGCGAGCGCGTATATGCCGACATCAAGGCGCGCGCTTCGACCCGCTACCCGGCCATGACGGTGGCGCGCATCGTCGGCGAGCAGGACCGCGAACTGGTGCTGGGCAGCTACTCCATTTCCGGCACCTACACCCGCGCCGCCTGGGAAGGCTATGTGCGCGACGCCTTCAAGGAAGCGGCCAACCGCGAGCTGCAAAGCGCCGACTGGGTGCTGAAAACCGCCAGCCGCGACGACCTGACGCTGGAAGGCAGCCCGGAACAGATCCAGAAAGCGCTGGTGGACGCCTACAAGAACGACTACGCCAAGGAATGGCAGAAGTTCCTGCAGGGCGTGGCAATCAAGGACCTGGGCGGCTTTGAAGCGGCGGCTGCCGCCATGAACCGCCTGGGCGACCCGCAGGCTTCGCCGATCTCCAAGCTGGTCAACACCGTCTACCAGGAAACGTCGTGGGACAACCCGTCCCTGCTGGACGCCGGCCTGCAGCGCGCGCAGCGCAGCGTGGGCGACTGGTTCCGCGAAACCATCCTGCGCCAGAAGCCGTCTCAGGTGAACATCAACCTGCCGGCCAACGCACAGCCGGGCGCCCCGCTGCCGCTCGGTCCCGTGGGCCGCGAGTTCGCCGGCGTGGCGCAGCTGGTGGTGGCCAAGAACAACGACGCCTCGCTGATGCGCGGCTATATGGACAGCCTGGCCAAGCTGCGCGCGCGCTTCAACCAGATCAAGAACCAGGGCGACCCCGGTCCGGGCGCCAAGCAGCTGATGCAGCAGACGCTGGACGGCAGCGGTTCCGAGCTGGCCGACGCGCTGCGCTATGTGGACGAGCAGATGCTGGTCGGCATGGCCGAACCGCAGAAGCAGGCCATCCGCCCGCTGCTGGTGCGCCCGCTGATGCAGACCTTCGCCGTGATCGTGCAGCCGACCGAAGCTGAGATCAACAAGGTGTGGGCGGCCCAGGTGCTGGAGCCGTTCCGCAAGGACCTGCAGCCCAAGTACCCGTTCGCCACCGATTCGCGGGTGGAGGCAAGCAATGCCGAAATCGGCGTGGTGTTCGGCCCGGACGGCGCCGTGGCCAAGTTCTTCAACACCACCATCGGCCCGCTGGTGGTGCGCCGCGGCGATTCGCTGAGCGCCAAGACCTGGGCCAATATGGGCATCAACCTGTCGCCGGCCGTGGCCAGCGCTTTCCCGGGCTGGATCGCGCCACTCAGCGCCAACGGCGTGGCCAACCAGGCCAGCGGTGAGGAAGCGCAGACGCGCTTCGAGCTGCAGACCGTGGCGGTGACCGGCGTCAGCGAATACACCATTGAGATCGACGGCCAGTCGGTGCGCTGGAAAGGCCAGCCGCAGCCTTGGGTGCCGATGGTATGGCCGAACCCGCAGGGCGTGCCCGGCTCGCGCATTACCGCCTTCACGCCGGACGGCAAGAAAGTGGTGGTGCTGGAAGAACTGGGCCACTTCGGCCTGAAGAAGATGATCGATGCCGCGCAGCGCAAGCGCCGCCCGGACGGCAGCTTTGAGCTGAACTGGACCAATGGCGGCGTGACCGTGGCGGCCAACCTGCGCCTGCTGCCGGCCGCGCCGGTTGCTGCGCCGGCGCCGGCACAGGCCAGCCAGGGCTTCCGCAAGCTGCGCCTGCCCGACACCGTGGTGGGCGGCGCCCCGGCGCCCGCCGCCGGCGCACCGGCCATCGCCGCCGCGGGAGGCGCGCAATGAGCCGCACCGCTACCGCAGCCGCCATCGGCTACTTCGGCAAGATCCCCAGCCGCGCCGACTTCGTGAAGGGCGGCAGCGATCCGAAGACGCTGCAGGTGCTGGACGACTGGCTGGCGCGCTCGATGGACATGCTGAGCACCGACGCGCGCTGGAAGCTGACCTACGACGCGGTGCAGCCGCTGCACTTCGCCCTGTTCGGCCCGCGCCGGCGCGGCGCCATTGCCGGCCACATCGCCGCCAGCAGCGACCAGTCGAGCCGCCGCTTCCCGTTCCTGATGGCGGGCAGCGTCGACATCGACGAGCCGACCGCCTTCGCCTCCAACAGCCCGCTGGTGCTGACGCGCCTGTGGAACCGGCTGGAGAACCTGAGCGGCGGCGTGCTGTCGGCGCCGGATGCCGCCGGTCCGCTGCAAGCGCTGAACGGCAACACGGTGGAACTGGACACGCGCGCCAGCGCCTATGAAGCGGCCTTCGCCGACTTCCTCGAGCTGCAGACCGTGGGCGGGCTGGACGCCATGCTGGCGCAGGCCGGCTTTACCGGCAGCGTGCGCCAAGTGCTGCTGGCCCTGGGCATGCTGCTGCAGCCGGTCATGGCCAGCAGTTCCAGCCGCCTGGAGAAAAGCCTGGTGCTGCCGCTGCCGAACGATCCGATGTACCGCTACCTGGTGGCCGCCTTCTGGATGCACGTGGTGACGCCGTTCCTGGCGCGCGCCGACTTCGAGCTGTCGCTGTTCGTCACGCGCCTGGACAACAAGCCGGTGCTGGTGCTGGGCTTCAGCGGCGCCTCGCCGCACACGCTGCTGGGCATCATGGACCCGCGCGTGGGCGAAGAGCGCCACATCGGCTTCGACCACGTCGACTGGGTGGAAGACCAGGTCAATGAGGACTACGCGGTACAGAAAGTATCGGCCTACCTGGCCCAGCCCGGCCTTTCCCTGAAATCCGCGCGCGACTCGCTGCGCACTTCCTTTATCGGAAACTGATATGCGTTACCTTCCCCTCCTCCTGCTGTGCGCCGCCTGCGCAGTCCAGGCGCAGACCCCCGGCCAGGTGGTGGCCAGCGGCACCGTGGCCGACGAGGCCAGCAAAAACGCCGTGCTGACCCGCCTGCGCGAAGTCTACGGCGCCGACAAGGTGCTGGACCAGATCACCATCGGCCCGGTGGCCACGCCGGCCAACTGGAGCACCCATGTGCAGAAGCTGATCACGCCCGGCCTGAAACAGGTCAGCCGCGGCCAGCTGAAAATCGACGGCACCACCGTCAGCGTGCGCGGCGAAGTCGCCAACGAGGCGCTGCGCCAGCGCATCGCCAGCGACTTTGCCGGCAGCCTGAATCCCACCTATACCGTGAACAACGGCCTGCGCGTGACCGCCAACGACCAGGGCGTGCTGGACCGCACGCTAGCCAACCGCATCATCGAGTTCGAAAGCGGCCAGGCGGTCCTGACGCCGTCCGGCAAGTCGATCCTCGACGAAATGTCGGCCGCGATGCTGAAGATGAAGGGCCAGAAAGTCGAGATCATCGGCCATACCGACAATGTCGGCCTGCGCACCAGCAACCAGAACCTGTCGCAGGCGCGCGCCGAGGCGGTGCGCAACTACCTGTCCGGCAAGGGCGTGCCGCAGGACACCCTGATCGCCTCCGGCCAGGGGCCGGACCGCCCGGTGGCCAGCAACGATACCGCCGACGGACGGGCGCGCAACCGCCGCATCGAGTTCCGCATGGCGCAATAAGAAGGAGTACCACTATGTTCAATGCAGAAACCCTGCTGGCGCCCATCTCGCCGGCACAACCGGCCGGCGCCGACCTGTCCTTTTCCAGCGACTTCGACGCCATCGCCCAGGCGCGCCGTTTCGACGACCCGTCGCTGGAACAGGGCGAGTGGGTGACCGACCTGAAAGAGGCCGACTGGCCGTTCGTGGTGTCGCGCTGCAGCACCCTGCTGGCGGAAAAGAGCAAGGACTTGCGCGTGGCCGTGTGGCTGGCGGAAGCGGCCGCCAAGCAGTACCGCATGCAGGGCCTGGGCGAGGCCTTCCGCCTGCTGGCGGGCCTGTGCCGCCAGTACTGGAACCAGGGCCTGTACCCGGAGCCGGACGGCGACGATATGGAGCAGCGCATCGGCAACCTGGCCTGGATCCTGGGCCGCACCCCTGCCCTGCTGCGCGAAATGCCGCTGACCGAGGGCCACGGCACGGCGTTTTCGGCGATCGACTTCGATATGGCGCGCAAGCAGGCCAGCCTGCCCGAGCACGCACGCAACCCGGACTGGCCCAAGCTGGCCGATATGGAATCGGCGCGCGCGCGCAATTCGCCGCGCTTCCGCGAGCAGTTCGCGACCGACGCGCGCTATTGCATGGATGCTTTACGCGAGCTGGAACAGGCGGCCGACGAATGCCTGGGCAACGACAGCCCGGGCTTCGCGGCGGCGCGCGACGCGGTGCAGGCCATGATCGATGCCATGCCGTCGCATGCGGGCTTGCCGGCCACGGTCAGCACCCCGCTCGGCACGGCGCCGGCGGGCGAGCAGATCATCATTGCCCAGCCGGTGGCCGGGGCGGCGGGCGGCCACGCGCAGGGCCCGGTCACTTCGCGCGCCCAGGCCATCGCGCAGCTGCGCGAGATCGCCAGCTTCTTCCGCCGCACCGAGCCGCACAGCCCGGTCTCCTACTTTGCCGACAAGGCGGCCGATGCCGGCGAACAGGACCTGCACACCTGGCTGCGCAGTGTCGTGAAGGATTCCGGTTCGCTGGCGCATATCGAGGAGATGCTGGGCATCTCCCCGAACAGTTAAACCACGCTGTACTTGAAGTTCCCCTGCTGGTCGGCCGCTACTTCGATGCGGCCGATCGCGCTTCCCTCCGCCATTTTCGCCAGCACCGCCTCGGCGATCTCCGGCAGCAGAGTCCCGTTCAGGATATTGTCCACGTTGCGCGCGCCGGAATCGACTTCCGTGCAGCGTGCCAGCACCGCTTCCACCAGCGTATCGTCGTAGTGGAAGGTGGCCTTGTGGTTGGCCGCGACGCGCTGGCCGATGCGGTCCAGCTTGAGGCTGATGATGCTGGCCAGCACATCGTCGCCCAGCGGGTAGTACGGCACCACTTTCAGGCGGCCCAGGAAGGCCGGCTTGAACGCTTTCACCAGCTGCGGGCGGATGGCCGCTTCCAGCTCCTCCGGCGTCGGCATCTCGCCTTCTTCCTTGTTCAGGCAGGCCTGCATCATGGTGGCCGAGCCGACGTTGGAGGTGAGGATGATGATGGTGTTGCGGAAGTCGATCTCGCGGCCTTCGGCGTCGTCCATCACGCCTTTGTCGAAGACCTGGAAGAACAGCTCCAGCACGTCCGGGTGGGCCTTTTCCACCTCGTCCAGCAGCACCACGCTGTACGGGTTGCGGCGCACGGCTTCGGTCAGCACGCCGCCCTCGCCGTAGCCCACGTAGCCCGGCGGCGAGCCTTTCAGGCCGGAGACGCTGTGCGCTTCCTGGTACTCGCTCATATTGATGGTGACCATCTTGCGTTCGCCGCCATACAAGGCGTCGGCCAGGGCCAGCGCGGTTTCGGTCTTGCCGATGCCGGACGGGCCGACGAACAGGAACACGCCTTTCGGCTTGTTCGGGTCGTCCAGGTTGGCACGCGCGGTGCGCACGCGCTGGGCCACCGCCTCGATGGCGTGCGGCTGGCCGATCACGCGCTCTTCCAGCGCGGGGCGCAGGCGCAGCACGGCCTGGATCTCGTCCTTCACCATCTTGCCAAGCGGGATACCGGTCCAGCCGGCCACGATTTCCGCCACCACGTTGCCGTCCACCTGCACCGGCACCATCGGCGTATCGCCCTGCAGCGCGCGCAGCTCTTTCAGCAAGGCCTGGATGTCGTGTGCCTGGCTGGCCGCGCCGCCGGCATCCGCAAGCGCGCCGTCCGCGCAGGCGCCCGCAGCGCCGCTCTCCACGGCGCCCGCCTCGACACCCTCGCCCGCGGCCGGCGCCGCAACGCCCCGCTCCAGGCCCGTCCGGGCGGAGGCAATCTGCGCCGCCAGCGCCTTTTCCTGCTCCCAGCGCGCCTGCAGCGCCGCCAGTTCTTCCTGCGCGGCGGCGCGCACGCCGGCCAGCTCCTGCAAGCGCTCATCGTGCGCGCCGCCCGCAGCCTGTTCGCGCTCCAGCGCGGCCACTTCCGCCGCGATGCGCTCCAGGCGGCGCTGCAGCCCTTCGATCAGGGCCGGCGATGCGCTCTGTCCCAACGCCACCTTGGCGCAGGCGGTATCGAGCACGCTGATCGCCTTGTCCGGCAGCTGGCGTCCCATGATGTAGCGGTGCGACAGGCGCACCGCCTCGGTGATCGCCTCGTCGAACACGCGCACGCCGAAATGCTTCTCCATCAGCGGCGCCATGCCGCGCAGCATGGCGCAGGCCAGCTCCTCGCTCGGCTCCTCCACCTTGATCACCTGGAAGCGGCGCGCCAGCGCGGCATCCTTCTCGAAATACTTCTTGTACTCGCCCCACGTGGTGGCGGCGATGGTGCGCAGTTCGCCGCGCGCCAGGGCCGGCTTGAGCAGGTTGGCCGCATCGTTCTGGCCCGCCTGGCCGCCGGCGCCGATCATGGTGTGCGCCTCGTCGATGAAGAGGATGATCGGGGTCGGGCTCTTGCGCACTTCGTCGATCACGTTTTTCAGGCGGTTCTCGAACTCGCCCTTGACGCTGGCGCCGGCCTGCAGCAGGCCCATGTCCAGCGTGTGGATCGCCACGCCCTTCAGCACATCCGGCACGTCGCCCTCGGCGATGCGCAGGGCCAGGCCCTCCACCACGGCGGTCTTGCCGACGCCGGCCTCGCCGGTCAGGATCGGGTTGTTCTGGCGGCGCCGCATCAGGATATCAATCGCCTGGCGGATTTCGGCATCGCGCCCGATCACCGGATCGACCTTGCCGGCGCGCGCGCGCTCGGTCAGGTTGGTGGTGAACTGGTCCAGCGCCGGCGTCTTGCCGGCGGGCTGCTGCAGCTCGCCGACCGGGTCGCCGCCCAGGCCATCCGTGCCGCCCTCGCCCGCCGCCGCGGTGCGTGCCGCCGCCTCGGCCTCTTCCGAGCCGGCGGCGATCTTGTCCAGGTGGTGCTTGATATCGTCCGCCTGGAAGCGGTGGAACAGCGGCGAGCTGCGGTAGGCCAGCTGCGACAGTTCGGCATCGGTCAGCATGGCCTGCAGCAGGTGGCCGCTGCGGATGAATACCTGCTGGCCGGCCTGCAGGTCGAGCGAGGCGATCAGCCAGGCATGCTCGAACAGCTTGGGCAGGCGCGCCGAGAACACCGGCGTGCGCGTGTTACCGCTGCGGAAGCGGCTGATCTCCGCCTGCAGGTCCGCCTGCAGGCGGCTGGTATCGACGTCGAAATGGCGCGCCAGCAGCACCAGGTCGCTGCGCGGGTTTTCCAGCAGTGCCTGCAGCAGGTGTTCCTGGTCCACCTCGTACTGCCCCAGCCCGACGCAGATGCCGGCGGCGCGGGTGGCCGCGTTGCGGCAGGTGTCGTTCAGTTTCCCGATCAGGGTTTTCAGGTTGATGCTCATCGAGCTGTCCTCTTGTAATTAACTCGTTAATCCGTGGATGAAGTAGCGGACATCGGCGCGGTCCTCGCCGGCGCCGCCGTCCTGCATGAAACTGTCCCAGCCCAGGCGCGCGCCGACGCCCAGCGCCGCGCCGTCGACGTCCTGCGCGCGCAGCACCAGGCAAATCTCGTATTCCAGCGTGACGCCGGTGAACATGGACAGCAGTTTGTCCAGCGCCAGTGCCGCGCTGCCGCCCGGCAGGAAGGAGTCGAAGTCGGCGCGCCGCAGCGGGCCGATGGTCAGGCGCATGCGCAAGTCGCGCTGCCACACGCGCGAACCGGCCATGGCGGTCGCGCCCAGCTGCGCCGATGCGCCGCCCAGCATGGTCTGCTGCTCGCGCGGCACCTCGCACCAGCAGCCGACAAACTGCGTGGCCGCCACCTGCACGCGGAAATACTCGCCCAGCACGCGCGCCATGGTGGAGGCGGAGGCCGGACGCTGGCGCAGCGCCGTGGCGAAAAAGGCCAGCGATTCGTCGCGCACCGCGCCATGCCCGGCCGCGCCGTGCGCATCGGCGCCCAGGCGATGGGTCAGTCCTTTGGCGCCCAGCCCGCCGAGTGCCAGCAGCAGCGGCAGGAAGCGGTCCTGGCCGTCGACCTGGTATTTCAGCTCGAGACGGTATTTGCGCCAGGCCTCGTAGAACAGCGACAGCGAACGCGTGGAGAAGACGTCGAGGAAGGCGCGCGGGCCTTCGTCCTTTTCGTACAGCTGGTGCGCCGCGATGGCTTCCGTGTAGTGGGCCGGCAAAGCGCCCGCGCTGCCCAGGAAGCCCATGAAATTGGGCGTCATGCGCAGGTAGCGCAGCTGCTTGCCGAGCAGCGCTTCGCCCAGCGCGGGCGCGGTCGGCAGGATTTCGCGCGGCTCGGCGCGCAACGCCTCGATCTGGCTGGCCGGGAAGCGCAGCGTCAGCGGGTTCTGGAAGCGCATGAAGTTGGCCACCGCCCCCTCCTGCGCCACGCCGTGGCGGCGCAGCCACAGTTCGACCATGCGCACCGCCTGGAAGAACTGGAAGCGGAACGGCTCGGCGAACAGGCGCTCGATTACAGCAGGCTCAAATCGCCGCTTCGCGGTTTGCATCGCAGCAGCTCCTCCCCTGTCCGTTCGGCCACGACGACCAGTTGCGTGAAACTGTTGGCATGCAC
This sequence comes from Pseudoduganella sp., assembly GCF_041914865.1. NCBI lineage: Bacteria > Pseudomonadati > Pseudomonadota > Betaproteobacteria > Burkholderiales > Oxalobacteraceae > Pseudoduganella > Pseudoduganella sp. The sequence continues at coordinate 18,784 of NZ_JAYSCO010000058.1, forward strand.
ATACAGGCCCAGGAAGCGTTCGATCAGCTGGGCGAAGGCATGGATGCCGCTGCCGACGAAGGCTTCCTCATCGACCGTCAGGCGCACTTCCATACCGCGCACCACGCAGGCGAACGGGTTGCCGGGCAGCCAGGCATTGGCCGGCTTGTAGGCCACGGCCTGCAGGCCCTGGATCTGGCGCTGGGTGGACGCCGAGCGTGGCAGGTCGTACAGGGCCAGCATTTCCTGGAACGCCTCCAGGCCGCCGCCCGACAGCGACAGATGGTTCAGCGACAGGTGCGACACCAGGCGCCAGTGCGCGCCGTGCCCGCGCTCGAAGCGCTGCGACGGCGTCGGCTTGCGCAGGAAGCTGATGCTGCGCACGCTGGAGCCGCCCTCCAGGAACAGGTCGCCGCCGCGCAGGCCGTAGGCCAGCGAGGCCGGCAAATCGCGGTTGGTGCAGGTCAGCTGCAGGCTCAGGGTGTCGGTTTCCACCGCCGCCGGGTCGAAGTCGATATCGACGATGGTGATCTCGGTCTCGTAACCGGGGCTTTTCTGCGCCATCTGCTCGTCGCGCCGCATGACCCAGTAATGGCCGTGCTTTTCCGGCGTTTCGCCATGGCGCAGCGAGTAGAAAGGACGGAACTCAACGATCGATTCGCCCTGCGGCGTCTGGCGCACCATGCGCACGGCGTCGATGGCGACCACCTCGTAGGCATAGGCGCGGCGGGCGTCGGCCAGCACCGGGTAGCTGGCGGCCGTATGCGTGATGCGGATTGGTTCGCCGCGCTGGCGGAACAGGTTGACCACCGGCGTGCAGCCCAGCAGCAGGTTGTTGGTGTTGAGCGTGGCCAGCATGCGCGCCGTATGCGAATCGGGACGCAGGCCGCTCATGGCGATATGCAGCGTCAGGCGCTTGCAGCCGGCCGGCGCCAGGGCGCACAGGGCGGCCAGGTCGATGTCGAAGAAGTTGAACTTTTCCGGGAAGCAGAAGTACTCGGTCAGCAGGCGGTAGGCCTGGTGCGAGCGCGCCGAGAAATCGATCAGCGCGTCGTCTTCCTCGAAACCGGCGGCGGCCACCGGGATGCGCGCCAGCGGCAGCCAGCGCCCGTTGCCGTCGCATTCGACCCACGCCTTGGCGCTGCGCATGAACAGCGCATCGCGCAGCGCGGCGCAGAACGACGGTTCGCCGTCGATGAAGACGCGCAGGCTGGCGACGCCCATGGCCGGCAAGGCGACCTGCTCGGACAGCGACTCGATGCCGATCGACAGGCCGGCGCCGGCGCCCGGCGGCAGCTGCACCGCTTCCGGCGCCACCAGGGCGGCCGTGAAGGAGGCGCGGGTCAGGTCCAGCGGCGCGATGGTCACCGGGTAGGCGGTGCGGAAAGTACAGGCCACGCCGTTGACCGGGCGCGTGTTCAGCTCCGTGCCGCGCGCGATTTCGCTGGCGGCGGTCAACTGGGCGGCGGTGGCGGCGTAGTCCATGCGCGCGATCGAGCACGATGGGAAAGGCCGCAGATAATGCGGATAAAGCACTTCGAACAGTGCTTCGGTGAATTCGGGGTAATCGTCGTCCAGCCGCTTCGACACGCGCGAATTGAGCAGCGCGAAGGACTGGATCATGCGTTCGATATGCGGGTCCTCGCAGACCTCGCCGCCGATCAGCAGGCGGCCCGCAATCTTGGGGTAGCGCTCGGCAAACTCGCGCGCATAGCGCCGCAAAAAGCCCAGTTCGCGCTCGTAGTACGGCAGTAACTCTTCCAAATCAAGCTCCCGGCAGCGCCGCGCGGCGTGCCTTGCTAATCGTGTAATGCAGGCTGGATGGCTGCAGCACCGCGTCGAAATTGACCGGCTCCTGCGCCGCATGCAGCACCAGCAGCGCCGTGATGGCGAAATTCAGGCGGTCGATGCCGCCCTCGCTCATCTCCAGCGTAGCCCGCACATTGCGCAGGCGCGGCTCGTGCCGTGCGATGGCACGCTCCAGCCCCTGGCAAATGGCGGCGCGGTCGTCCGGACTGGCCAGCGACATGCCGGCAAAGTCGTTCAGCCCGTAGCTGATGATGGAGCGACCGCACTCAGGAAAGCGTTTGAGCAGGTGCTCAGGGATGACGGTACGGGTGTTCAGCAGGGCCTCCAGGTCGCGCGCCACGGAGTCTTTCATCTCCTCCAGCGACATCCTGTGGACAGCGCCGCTGCCGGCGCCAGGGTCGCCGGGCAGCAGCAGCCGGTCCATCAGCCCCGGCGTGAATCCCCTCACCGTCATCTGCTTGCCTCTTAAACGACCTTATTGGACGACAGGTCCCAGCCGCCGGAGGTGTTGCCGCCGGTGCCGCCGTTGACTTTCTGCTGGGTGTACTTCCACTTCACTTTGGAGTACTTCAGCGCTACGTCTTCGCCCAGGATGTCGCCCTGGCGTACTTCTGGAGCGACGCTGGAGATCAGCACGTTTTCCAGTTCGATTTCGAAGTACTTGACGCGGTCGCCCTGGCCGTCGGCACGCATGAATTCCAGTTTTGCTTTCGGCAGGGTTTTGCCGGAGGAGCAATTCTGCAGCAGCAGCGGCGACGACAGGTCGGCCAGTTTGCTGATCACGATGTCGCGGTGCTCGGTGCGTTCCGCAGTGTGGCCGCCGCCGGTCGATGCGGTGGCAGACTTAGGCTGCAGCACTTCCCACTGGACGGACTTGACTTCGATCCAGTCCTTGTGGGCGGTATCGGTGGACTCGCCTTTGATACCGTCGATTTGCAGATAGACGTCGATTGCCATGGTATTCCTTTCTGTTTCGGAGAAAATAAAAAATAAAAATTACGACTTGGTCGATTGCGGCAGCTCCGCGACCAAACGGAGTGAAACGGACAGCTCGTCGAGCTGGAAGTGCGGGCGCAGGAAGGACACGGCGCGATACACGCCGGGACGGCCCGGCACTTCCGACACTTGTACGCTGGCTTCGCGCAGCGGGAACTGCGCTTTTTGCTCCTGGCTGGCGTTGTCGTCCAACAGCACGTACTGGGTCAGCCAGCGATTCAGGTAATCCTCGACGTTGGAGGCAGCGGCGAAGCTGCCGATCTTGTCGCGCATCATGGCCTTCATGTAATGGGCGATGCGCGACACGGCGAAGATGTACTGCAGCTGGGCCGACAGCACGGCGTTTGCATTGGCAGCGTCAGTGTTGTACTTACGTGCTTTCTGCGCCGACTGCGCGCCGAAGAAGGCCGCGTAGTCGGTGTTCTTGCAATGCACCAGCGAGATGAAGCCAAGGTCGCTCAGCTCCTTCTCGCGGCGATCGGTAATGGCGATTTCGGTCGGGCACTTGAGCGCCACTTCGCCTTCATCGGTTTTAAAGGTGTGGGTCGGCAGGTCTTCCACCAGGCCGCCGCCTTCCACGCCGCGGATCGCGGCGCACCAGCCGAAGTCCTCGAAGGCGCGCGTCAGGCGCGCGCCGAAGGCGTAGGCGGCGTTGCACCACAGGTATTTGTGGTGGTCGGTGCCGTCCACGTCCTCGACGAAATTGAAGCCTTCCACGGTGGCGCCGTCGGCCGGGTTGAACGGCAGGCGGCCCAGGAAGCGCGGCAGGGTCAGGCCGACGTAGCGCGAGTCTTCCGAGTCGCGGAACGACTTCCACTTGGCATATTCCACGGTGTCGAACACCTTCGACAGGTCGCGCGGCTTGCCCAGGTCGGCGTAGGTCTCCAGGCCGAACAGCTCGGGCGAGGCGGAGCTGATGAACGGCGCGTGCGCCGCCGCCGCCACGTGCGACATCTGCTCGATGAAGTACATGTCTTCCGGCTGGCGGGTGATCTCGAAGTCGCCGATCAGGGCGCCGAACGGGGCGCCGCCGAAGGTGCCGAATTCCTCCTCGTACACCTTGCGGAACATGGCGCTCTGGTCGAACTCCAGCGCGCCCTGGAAGTCCTTGACCAGCTCCTTCTTGGTCGCGTTCAGCATCTTGATCTTCAGGTTGGTGCCGGTGGCGCTGTTCTTCACCAGGTAATGCATGCCGGTCCAGCTGCTTTCCAGCTTCTGGAATTCCGGCGCGTGCATGATGGCCGACAGCTGCGACGAGATCAGGCGGTCCAGCTCCGCCACGCGGGCGTCGATGGTGGCGGCCAGGTTGTCCGACACCACCACGGTGCCGGCCATGACCTGCTGCGCCAGCTCGGCGATGATGTCGCGCGCACGCGCATGCTCGGTGGTCGATTTGGCGACCTTGCTCTGCTCGACGATCTGGTCCAGCAGGCTGTGTTCCGCGGTGGCCAGCGCACCGCCGGCGTTCAGTTGGGCCGACATATCACTCTCCTTTTGCGGCAGGTTGGCCCAGCTCGGCCAGTTTCTCGGTGCTGCGCAGCACGTCGTTCAGCAGGTCTTCCAGCTTGTCGTTGCCGGCCAGCTTGTTGCGCAGGTCGGCCAGCTTGTTGCGCGCCTCCAGCAGCTGGCGCAGCGGCTCCACCTGCTGCACGATGGACTCGGGACGGAAGTCGGACATGGCCTTGAACTTCAGGTCGACGCCGAACTGGCCTTCGCCGCCCAGTTCATTCGGCACGCGGAAGGTGGCGCGCGGCTCCACGCCTTTCAGCACCTCGTCGAAGTTGTCGCGGTCGATATTGACGAACTTGCGCTCCTTCAGGCGCTTTTGCTCCACCTCGGAATTGCCGCCGAAATCGCCGACAACACCCATCACGAAGGGCAGCTCCTTGTTTTCGATCGCGTCGCCGATTTCCACGTCATAGGTCATCTGGACCCGCGGTGGACGGATTTTCTGCAGGCGCTTCTGGACGCTTTCGCTCTTGGACATGGCTTCTCCTTGTTTGGACTAGTGGGTTATTTCAGCGCGCCGAACGGATCGGCGCTTGGGGTGGATGCACTGGCTTTGGCCGGCGCCTTGCGGGCCGCGGTCTTGGCCGGCGCCTTGGCCGGCTTTTCCGCGGTTGGTACCAGCACGCTCTCGCCCAGGCTCTCGCGCAGCAGCTTGGCCAGGTCTTGCGATTCGGTGCGGATGTTGCCGGACAGGTTGTTCTGGCGGCTCAGGTCAGCCAGCGCGCGGGTCGACAGGCGCAGGCCGGAAATGGCGATGATGCTGTTCGCCAGCTGGTCGGAAGGGTCGCGCACCAGGATTTCCTGCGCTGCGACAATCGCCTCGCCATACTGGCCGGCGTCGTAACGAGCCTGGGCGATATTCACCCACGGCTGCTTATCGGCTGGGAAGGCTTGTGCAGTCTCCTTCCACAGCGTGATGGCCTGCTCCGCCTTACCCGCCGACTTGGCTTCGCTGGCTTTGGCCAGCAAATCCTCCAGCTTCGGTTTGACCGGCAACGCGACTTTCGGCGCATCCAAGGTCTGGCAGGCAGACAGGGAAGCAGCGATTGCTGCGATGCACAAGATACGGCTGATAACAGTGATTTTCTTCATAACTAACCTCGTAGGGACGGACAAATAGCTTTTTTACAATAGTTGCGCCAAACGAACGTTATCAGAAGAAAAATATTACCTGCGCACAATTGAATCTCTCCAATTTCCACACCCCCGCGCACGATTGAGCCTTTCAATACAGGCTTTTTGCGGAAGTGTTATTGTTCTGGCACTTACCAGAAAACAATTATCAGAAGGATCACAGATGGCCAGCAAAGTGTTATGGGGCGAAGGCTTGTTCTTGCGACCCCAGCATTTCCAGCAGCAAGACCGCTACCACGAATACCGTGTGCATCGCAGCGTAAAGGCTGTGCATCCGTACGCCTGGGGCGTCGACCGGCTGGCGGTCGATATGGACGCGCTGGCGCACAACACCCTGCGCCTGCTCGACCTGGCACTGGTGCTGCCGGACGGTGAGCTGGTGGACGCGCCGGCCAGCGACAACCTGCCGGAAGCGATCGACCTGGGCCAGCTGGCGCAGTCGCAGCACAGCGTCACCTGGTACGCCGCCCTGCCCGTGTTCAAACATTTCGGCGGCAACTTCGCGCAGGCCGGCCAGGCCGCCAACGGCGCCCGCTTTGCGCAGGCGAACGCGGAAACGCCCGACCTGTTCACGCAGGCCGCGCAAGCCGAACTGGCCTTCCTGAAAAAATCGCTGCGCCTGGTGTCGGACGCCGAACCGCGCGAAGGCTATGTGACGCTGCCGCTGCTGCGCCTGCGCCGCCTGTCGACCGGCGGCTTCGAGCTCGACCCCGGTTTCGTGCCGCCCTGCCTGACCATCCGCAGCGCGCAGCCGCTGTTCCTGCAGCTGCGCCGCCTGCTGGACGCGCTGCAGGCCAAGGTCAACGCGCTGTACGGCCACCACCGCGAGCCAAGCCGCAACGTGATCGAATTCCGCAGCGGCGACATGTCCACCTTCTGGCTGCTGCACACCGCCAGCACCGCGTTCGCCTCGCTGTCGCACTACTACCACAATCCCGAACTGCACCCGGAACGCCTGTATGAGCAGCTGCTGTCGCTGGCCGGGGCGCTGATGACGTACTCGCGCAGCTGGTCGCTGTCGGACCTGCCGCCCTACCGCCACGACGACCCCGGCCCCGCCTTCGCGCAGCTGTACATGATCGTGCGCGAACTGCTGGACACCGTGATTTCGTCGCGCTACTTCGCCATCGCCCTGTCGCAGCCGAAACCGGCGCACCATCGCGGCATGCTCGACTCGGGCAAGATCGACGCCAACACCACCTTCTACCTGGCCGTGTCGGCCGAAATGCCGCAGGTGGAGCTGGTGGAAGTGGTGCCGCTGCGCTTCAAGGTCGGCGCCCCCGACGACGTCGAGAAATTCGTGCTGTCCGCCATGCCGGGCGTGCGCCTGTCGCACGCGCCGCAAGTGCCGGCCGCCGTGCCGGTGCGCCCAGACACCTGCTACTTCGTGCTCGACGCCAAAGGCCCGCTGTACGAACGCATGCTGCAAGCCCAATCGATTGAGATTTACGCGCCCGCCGGTATGCGCGAGCTGCGCCTTGAACTGATTGCCGTGAACTCCTGATCCGTACGACCATGAATACCATTGCACCGCCATCCCTGATCGCCGAAACCAACACCGCACCGGCCGCCGCGGCCACCCTGCTGGACCTGATGTACGACGGCTTCTACGCCCTGTTCATGCTGAAAAACGGCAGCGCGCCGCAAGACCACGCGGAGTTTCAGACCCGCATGACGCGCTTCCTGGACGACTTCGGCCGCAACGCGCGCAAGAAAGGCGCCTCCGCCGACGATATCGACGCCGCCAAGTACGCCTTCTGCGCGGCGGTGGACGAGATCATCCTGCGCTCGCAATTCTCGATCCGCGACGCCTGGGAACTGAAGCCGCTGCAGCTGGCCCTGTTCGGCGACCAGCTGGCCGGCGAAAACTTCTTCAACCGCCTGGAAGCGCTGCGCACGCGCGGCAGCGAGCACGTGGAAGCGCTGGAAGTGTTCCATATGTGCCTGCTGCTCGGCTTCCAGGGCCGCTACATCCTGGAAGGCTCGGAGAAGCTGGGCTACCTGACCAGCCGCCTGGGCGACGAAATCGCCCACATGAAAGGCCGCCGCCCCGGCTTCGCGCCGCACGGCGAACGCCCCGACCAGGTCATGCACAAGCTGCGCAGCGACCTGCCGCTGTGGGTGCTGTGCTCCGTGTTCGCGCTGATTTCCGCCCTGGCCTACATTGGCCTGCGCGCCTCGCTCTCCAGCCACACCGCAGAGCAGGTGCAAGCCTATAACGATGTGGTGCGCATGGCGCCGCGCCAGGCCCACGTCACCATTACCCTGCCGTGATGCGCACGTTGTTTGGCACAGGCCTGAGCCAGCACGGCCGCCTGTTCACGCTCTCCAGCGCGCAGGAATCGGGCTTGCCGGAAAGCCTGATGGCGGAACGCTTCAGCGGGCGCGAAGGCGTCAATGAGCTGTTCTGCTTCGACATCGAAGCACTCAGCACCTCCACCAGCCTGGACCTGGGGACCTTCATCGGCGAAGAGCTGACCATCCGCCTGCTGCAGCCGGACGGCAGCCGCCGCGCATGGCACGGCCTGTGCACCGAGGCCGGCTGGCTCGGCGCCGACGGCGGCGTAGCGCGCTACCGCCTGCGCCTGGAACCGGCGCTGTCGCTGCTGCGCCTGCGCCGCGACAGCTACATCTTCCAGGACAAGACCGTGCGCGACATCGTGCAGGAAGTGCTGGCCGACTACCCGCAGGTGCGGGTCGACTTCGACATCAGCCAGGAACTGGCGCCGCGCGCCACCTGCACCCAATACCGCGAAAGCGACTATGAATTCCTGTGCCGCATCCTGGCCTCGGAAGGCCTGAACTGGCGCTTCGAGCACGACCAGGACGAAGCAGCCACGCAGGACGGCCAGTCGCGCCACCGCGTCGTCATCTTCGACAGCCAGGCCAAGCGCCCCGCGCTGCAGGCGCTGCGCTTCCACGGCGTGCGCGCCACGGAGAAGGACGACGCCATCGACCAGTTCAGCGCGCGCCGCGCCATCGCCCCCAATGCCGTCAGCATCGCCAGCTGGGACCCGGCGCAGGTCGCCGCCCCCGCCGCCGAACAGTCCAGCAACTTGGACGCCGGCACGCTGCCCGCCATGGCCGTGTACGACGGCAGCGAGGAACGCAGCTACACCGCCAGCGGCGCCGCCGACGGCCACAGCCTGCTCATGCTGCAGGCGCTGGAACTGGGCAACAAGCTGTTCACCGGCGAAGGCTCGGCGCGCCGCCTGGCCGCCGGCAGCAATTTCGCCTTGAGCGCGCACGAACGCTTTGAGGGCGACGAATTCACCACCCTGTGGGTGGAGCATGAAGCGCGCAACAACTTCACGCCCGCGCTGAAAGCCGGCCCCGGCGTAGCGCCCGGCACCTACCGCAACCGCTTCGGCTGCATGCGCGCGGCCGTGCCGCTGGTGCCCGCCGCCACCGCCCAGCGCCTGCGCGGCGCCGCCCTCGGCGCGCAAACCGCCCTGGTGGTCGGCCTGCCCGGCGCCGCCAACACCACGGAGCGCAACCAGCAGGTGCGCATCCAGTTCCCCTGGCAGCGCGGCACGAACGCCAATCCCGGCGGCTCCGGCCACAGCACCGACGCCCAGGGCAACGCCCCCGGCGACGACAGCTCCGGCACCTGGGTACGCGTGGCCGAAGCGCTGGCCGGCCCCAATTTCGGCAGCCAGTTCACGCCGCGCATCGGCACCGAAGTGCTGGTCGACTTCATCGAAGGCGATATCGACCGCCCGATCGTGGTCGCCCAGCTCTACACCGGCAGCGACCAGCCGCCGTTCTCCGCCGGCGTCGACTCCAGCGCCAACCACGCCGGGGTGATCTCCGGCATCCACAGCCACGCGCTCGACAACAGCGGCTACAACCAATGGGTGCTGGACGACACCAGCAGCCAGCTGCGCATGCGCCTGGCCAGCAGCACCGCCGCCAGCCAATTGAACCTGGGCTACCTGGTGCACCAGGCGCCCAACTCCGCCACCCGCGGCGAACACCGCGGCACCGGCTTCGAACTGCGCACCGACGCCTGGGCCGTACTGCGCTCCGGCGAAGGCCTGCTGCTGACCACCAGCGCCCGCAAAGCGCACGGCAGCGGCATCCAGTCCACCCAGCTCGAAGCCGACGACGCCCTGCAGCGCCTGCGCGCTGGCGAAAAGCTGGCCGACGCCCTGTACAAGACCGCCAAGCAGCAGCAAGCCCTGTTCGGCGCCGAGTCCATCAAAGCGCAACAAGACCTGCAAAAGCAGATCGACCCGAAACAGGACGGCAAATACAGCGGCGCCGTCAACGGCCACAGCGCCCAGCGCGCCCAGGATGGCGCGCGCGACCTGGACGCCGCCAAACCGGTGGAACGCTTCGCCAGCGCCATCGCGGTGATGGACAGCGTGGACAGCATCAACCTCGCCACGCCCGCCTCCACCCTGCTCTACGCCGGCCAGCAACTGCACTGGACCAGCGGCTCCGACCTGCACCTGAGCGCCGGCCAAAACTACTCCAGCGTCGCCGCCAACGCCGCCACCATGTTCGTGCGTGAAGGCGGCATGAAGGCTATTGCCGGCAACGGCAACGTGACCATGCAGGCCAATACCGGCGAGCTGGAAATCCTGGCGGACAAGGAAGTGGTGATCCTGTCGGTCAACGACGGCATCGAGATCAAGGCCAGCAAGAAAATCGTGCTGCATGCTGGCCAATCCTCGATCACGCTCGAAGGCGGCAACATCACCTTCGCCTGCCCGGGGAATTTCACCGTCAAGTCGGGCAAACACGACTTCCACAGTGGTAACTATATACCTGCCACCTTTTCAAAATTACCGGATACACGCGTCGATGTCTTTGACGAGCAATTCCAATTAGTGCAGGCAGGAACTGACCGTCCATTGCCAAGTACACGCTACAGAATTACATCTGCCAGCGGTCTGGTATTCGAGGGCTGGTCCGACGCACAGGGATTTACCGAACGAGTTAGAACCGACAAGTCAGAGTCCCTTCAAATTGAAATTTTTGACGACGAAGACGAATTTGCTGAAACATACGATGAGCAATTTCGCTTGGTCCAAGCAGGCACCGATAGGCCATTAGCATATACACGCTATCGAATCATTTCACAAAGCGGCTTGGTCTTCGACGGGACTTCGGACGCACAAGGCTATACGGAACGTGTGCAAACCAATACCCCTGAAAAACTAAACGTTGAAGTATTCGACGACGAACATGAAGTAGGTGAAATCTATGAGTGAACAAAAAACTGGCGCCGCTCCAATGAAGCCTTCGAAGCCCGCAGCAAAGGCAGAGAACGCAGGCACGACTAACAAAGTCAGCGGCTCCGTTGTGAAATGTGAAGTCAATTTGAATAAAGGCGAATGGGTTTCGCCAGAGAGCTGCGCCGTATTCTATATCGATGACGAGGCGACGTTCCCGACCATCGATTTTGAGATTAAGACTGAGGAACCTGGCCCCTACGAATGGAGCTGGGTAATCAAATGGGTGGTACAGGCGTGCCCACAAAAACCTGGCAAGAAGCGATTTAGTGCGCTAACCGCCAAGACTTATCAGGCCAAAGGAAAACACACTTCGGAAAATAAAAAATGGACGGCAGACCTCAACTCTCAAGTGATTGGGGGAGATTTATCTGTTGTCGTCAAAGCCGGCACCACGACCTTCAAGCGCAAGGTCACAATTTTGGCAAAAGAACCTGGTGAGGCCAAGGTCATAACGGAGCTCGAAAAACTCACCGGCACACACGCTGCCGAAGTAAGCCTAGCCAAGCGAATTTTCAAACAAGAATCGCGTTTCCGCCATTTTTATTCCGACGAGGCACCATTGGTGTCATTCGACAATGGTTACGGTCTGGGGCAAGCAACCAAGCCTGTCCCGAGCTACGAAGAGGTATGGAACTGGAAGGAGCATGTCAAATACATTGTTAAAACCGTTATCGTCGAGAAGCGGGGATTTGCAAAAGACTATCTATCAAAGCACAAGCCTTACACTGACGAACATTTGGATACTGAGACTTTAGTCTATTACAACGGTGCCCGGGATCACTATTACATTTGGAACTCGAAAGATAAGAAATGGGTCATTAATGATGAAGTCGTTTGTGACCCGGACGAGTCGAACAAAGGATGGAAGGTCACTGGATTAAAGTCTGCCGACAAGACCGTCGAAAAGCTACGTGAATCAGAGACCTTAAAACCCAAATACACTGGGCGATGCTATGCAGAACATATCAAAAATGCAAATTAGAACCTTTATATTTTTAGCTTGGCTAGCTACCACGCCAGCTTTCGCAGCTGAGGCCAAACATAGTAGGTGCAAAACAGAGCCTGTAGCGACAATACCAGCCAACAAGGCAATATGCTTTGCCGGTAAAACTTTCAAACTGCATTACGATACCGCAAAGCGAGCAGTTTTCCTTTCCGCGAAAGGCCAGAACTTAAGGATTGAAACGATCAAAAAGGGGTACGAGCCGGAACTCGTCGACATGGTCGAATATATAAGGTTTCTTCCCTTGGAGCTGCAGCCTTACGAGTCGCGCGGAGTTCTTCTGCTAAACACTGCGACTAGAAGCACAGGAGGCAACGGGGGCGGCCAATGTGGTGCCGGTTATGAGCTCTACCTCATTGCAGTCAATGTTGCGAAATGGCCCTACAAGGTGATAGGAAGGTTCAATATAGGCAGTTGCCTCGATTCAACCTTCTTGTTTGACATGGAGAACGGTCCGGATGATTACTCGAGCTTCTCAATCCAGGAGGGAAAACTCATTATCAAATTCCTGGCCTATCAAGGCAAGCGAGGTGCGCCATCGGCAATCCTTTCCGATGACTTTCGCTCGTTGGAACTCGTTCCTGCGCAAGAAAGCGGCCCTTAACTGGAACAGCCTTTGCCTGATCGCCTCTTGGACCTGATGTACGACGGCTTCTACGCCCTGTTCATGCTGAAAAACGGCAGCGCGCCGCAAGACCACGCGGAGTTTCAGACCCGCATGACGCGCTTCCTGGACGACTTCGGCCGCAACGCGCGCAAGAAAGGCGCCTCCGCCGACGATATCGACGCCGCCAAGTACGCCTTCTGCGCGGCGGTGGACGAGATCATCCTGCGCTCGCAATTCTCGATCCGCGACGCCTGGGAACTGAAGCCGCTGCAGCTGGCCCTGTTCGGCGACCAGCTGGCCGGCGAAAACTTCTTCAACCGCCTGGAAGCGCTGCGCACGCGCGGCAGCGAGCACGTGGAAGCGCTGGAAGTGTTCCATATGTGCCTGCTGCTCGGCTTCCAGGGCCGCTACATCCTGGAAGGCTCGGAGAAGCTGGGCTACCTGACCAGCCGCCTGGGCGACGAAATCGCCCACATGAAAGGCCGCCGCCCCGGCTTCGCGCCGCACGGCGAACGCCCCGACCAGGTCATGCACAAGCTGCGCAGCGACCTGCCGCTGTGGGTGCTGTGCTCCGTGTTCGCGCTGATTTCCGCCCTGGCCTACATTGGCCTGCGCGCCTCGCTCTCCAGCCACACCGCAGAGCAGGTGCAAGCCTATAACGATGTGGTGCGCATGGCGCCGCGCCAGGCCCACGTCACCATTACCCTGCCGTGATGCGCACGTTGTTTGGCACAGGCCTGAGCCAGCACGGCCGCCTGTTCACGCTCTCCAGCGCGCAGGAATCGGGCTTGCCGGAAAGCCTGATGGCGGAACGCTTCAGCGGGCGCGAAGGCGTCAATGAGCTGTTCTGCTTCGACATCGAAGCACTCAGCACCTCCACCAGCCTGGACCTGGGGACCTTCATCGGCGAAGAGCTGACCATCCGCCTGCTGCAGCCGGACGGCAGCCGCCGCGCATGGCACGGCCTGTGCACCGAGGCCGGCTGGCTCGGCGCCGACGGCGGCGTAGCGCGCTACCGCCTGCGCCTGGAACCGGCGCTGTCGCTGCTGCGCCTGCGCCGCGACAGCTACATCTTCCAGGACAAGACCGTGCGCGACATCGTGCAGGAAGTGCTGGCCGACTACCCGCAGGTGCGGGTCGACTTCGACATCAGCCAGGAACTGGCGCCGCGCGCCACCTGCACCCAATACCGCGAAAGCGACTATGAATTCCTGTGCCGCATCCTGGCCTCGGAAGGCCTGAACTGGCGCTTCGAGCACGACCAGGACGAAGCAGCCACGCAGGACGGCCAGTCGCGCCACCGCGTCGTCATCTTCGACAGCCAGGCCAAGCGCCCCGCGCTGCAGGCGCTGCGCTTCCACGGCGTGCGCGCCACGGAGAAGGACGACGCCATCGACCAGTTCAGCGCGCGCCGCGCCATCGCCCCCAATGCCGTCAGCATCGCCAGCTGGGACCCGGCGCAGGTCGCCGCCCCCGCCGCCGAACAGTCCAGCAACTTGGACGCCGGCACGCTGCCCGCCATGGCCGTGTACGACGGCAGCGAGGAACGCAGCTACACCGCCAGCGGCGCCGCCGACGGCCACAGCCTGCTCATGCTGCAGGCGCTGGAACTGGGCAACAAGCTGTTCACCGGCGAAGGCTCGGCGCGCCGCCTGGCCGCCGGCAGCAATTTCGCCTTGAGCGCGCACGAACGCTTTGAGGGCGACGAATTCACCACCCTGTGGGTGGAGCATGAAGCGCGCAACAACTTCACGCCCGCGCTGAAAGCCGGCCCCGGCGTAGCGCCCGGCACCTACCGCAACCGCTTCGGCTGCATGCGCGCGGCCGTGCCGCTGGTGCCCGCCGCCACCGCCCAGCGCCTGCGCGGCGCCGCCCTCGGCGCGCAAACCGCCCTGGTGGTCGGCCTGCCCGGCGCCGCCAACACCACGGAGCGCAACCAGCAGGTGCGCATCCAGTTCCCCTGGCAGCGCGGCACGAACGCCAATCCCGGCGGCTCCGGCCACAGCACCGACGCCCAGGGCAACGCCCCCGGCGACGACAGCTCCGGCACCTGGGTACGCGTGGCCGAAGCGCTGGCCGGCCCCAATTTCGGCAGCCAGTTCACGCCGCGCATCGGCACCGAAGTGCTGGTCGACTTCATCGAAGGCGATATCGACCGCCCGATCGTGGTCGCCCAGCTCTACACCGGCAGCGACCAGCCGCCGTTCTCCGCCGGCGTCGACTCCAGCGCCAACCACGCCGGGGTGATCTCCGGCATCCACAGCCACGCGCTCGACAACAGCGGCTACAACCAATGGGTGCTGGACGACACCAGCAGCCAGCTGCGCATGCGCCTGGCCAGCAGCACCGCCGCCAGCCAATTGAACCTGGGCTACCTGGTGCACCAGGCGCCCAACTCCGCCACCCGCGGCGAACACCGCGGCACCGGCTTCGAACTGCGCACCGACGCCTGGGCCGTACTGCGCTCCGGCGAAGGCCTGCTGCTGACCACCAGCGCCCGCAAAGCGCACGGCAGCGGCATCCAGTCCACCCAGCTCGAAGCCGACGACGCCCTGCAGCGCCTGCGCGCTGGCGAAAAGCTGGCCGACGCCCTGTACAAGACCGCCAAGCAGCAGCAAGCCCTGTTCGGCGCCGAGTCCATCAAAGCGCAACAAGACCTGCAAAAGCAGATCGACCCGAAACAGGACGGCAAATACAGCGGCGCCGTCAACGGCCACAGCGCCCAGCGCGCCCAGGATGGCGCGCGCGACCTGGACGCCGCCAAACCGGTGGAACGCTTCGCCAGCGCCATCGCGGTGATGGACAGCGTGGACAGCATCAACCTCGCCACGCCCGCCTCCACCCTGCTCTACGCCGGCCAGCAACTGCACTGGACCAGCGGCTCCGACCTGCACCTGAGCGCCGGCCAAAACTACTCCAGCGTCGCCGCCAACGCCGCCACCATGTTCGTGCGTGAAGGCGGCATGAAGGCTATTGCCGGCAACGGCAACGTGACCATGCAGGCCAATACCGGCGAGCTGGAAATCCTGGCGGACAAGGAAGTGGTGATCCTGTCGGTCAACGACGGCATCGAGATCAAGGCCAACAAAAAGATTGTTCTGCACGCCGGCCAATCCTCGATCACGCTCGAGGGCGGCAACATCACCTTCGCCTGCCCGGGGAACTTCACCGTCAAGAGCGGGCAACACGCATTTGATAAAGGGCAGAAGAAAGCGGCGGACTTGGAAAGGCTACCCGACACATTACCAAAATACTTTGACGAGGCATTTATTCTGAAGAACAAGATCACGGGAGAGCCACTCGCAAATGTCAACTATCGTATCAAACACCCGTCTGGCGAGTACGAATACGGAACCACAGACGCATCGGGCCGCACGCATCTTATTGGTACAGTTTCAGCTGTAGAGCTGGTTATTGAGGTCGAAGGATAATGAGTTCACCTGATTCTAAAAAACGATGGGTGGAAGTTGGGCGTTCAACCACAACCGATCCAAAAAATAAGGTTCGAAAAGAAATTGAGCTTGATGATTATTACCTAGTCGTGGGATTCGAAGTAAATAAACCAGATGCATTTAAAGATAATACTCATGACCTAGCTATTGACTATGGTCACGCGTTTTTTTACATTGTAAAGAACAAAATCATCACAAAAGTTTTCAGCTTTGGTCCCGCCGGCCTTGGCAAGACAGGTTGGCTCGGCAACGGCGAGCTGATCGGCAGAAATGGCTACAATCGAGGCGCAATCATTAAAGATGGGTACATGAACGCAAGGCCAGGAACCCCCGATTATGCAATTACGGAAACCGTTAAAGCCTTCAAGGTTGCTCTAACACCCCAACAAGGGAAAGCACTTGAAGAAGAAACCGACTCCGCCCGGAAGGAAATTTTGGAAGGTGAACAACAATATACCGCTTATATCAACGACACCTGCGCGGAGACAGCACGCGAAATTCTAGACGAAGCAGGTGTCTCGACTCCGTCTGGGTCCGGAAAGGTGAAAAATAGCTCTGTAGCATCATTCTCGATCGCGTATGCAGTCAACCCATATATGTGGCATCATAACTTTAGAAAAAGTGGTCATAATGAAGTAGAGTACCACCCACCTGTAGGCAAACCATGGAAACCGCCCATCGGACGGTTAGACCCCATCTTCGGTAACACGAAATGAGAGTTTCCACGAAAATAACACTGCTTCTGCTCTTATCGATTCTAGCAACTGGATCTTTTTTCGCTAGCCGTTACACTACATCTAATGAACAAGATACAGAAAACCGCTTGCTATTGAGCAAGGCAAAAGAGATAACCATGAGTCAATCCAATCCTGATAATCATTTTGACAATATCGATCCCACGAAGCTTCCGTCCACAGTGCCAATGTCCCGGGAGCGAATCGCATACTTGGATTCCATTTTAAAAAAAATGCGGAAGGTGATCGAAAATGGGGAGCAACTCGATGAGACTGATTCTCTGTTTGGTAAAGGAGAGTTTTTCTGGCCCAAAGATCCCCAAAAGCCAATCCGCACTTCGCTTTCCTTCGAGGCAGGCAATTTCGATTTTAAGTCAATCAGCTTAGGGTTTACTCGAAAGAGTTCAGGGAGCCCTTGGGTAAGCGCTGTCCTGCACGTACAGCCCAGAAATTTTCCTTTCGGTGTATTTGACATGAATTTGCCGCAAACATTTTTTTCAGAGTTCACCCTGCAAAGGGCTTACTCGCAGACGCGAGAACACGAATCGATCACAACAGTGAATATTTTTGAATTTCTCTCCCGGCAGAATGGTGGCAAGACAGTGCTTGTAGTTGAAGCTAGGCCCGATGTTTCTAGTTTAAGTGAGGGTTACCCAAGGAGCTTCCACATGCTTTACATCACGTCCAATCAATGACAATTAGCATTTCGCGCTTTCTCGACCTGCTCAAAACCGGCAAGCCCAAGCGATTTGTTCTCGAGTACAGTAGCTCTATGGCGGATTTCATCCAAGCCGAAGCGGTACGCGCAACGTGTGCGGATACACGCGAATACTAACGTTTCCGTAAGTAACGTCATATCGCAATATATTGGCATTCGGGTTGCCTGAAAAATCTCTCACCATGTCGGGCAACTTCTGAATACTGTGCAATGCGCCCAGCGCTAAGCTTTTCATATTGGCCTTATCAGTGACAAGCTTGCGTGACACCTTGCGTTTGACGTGTGCCCATACTTGCTCGTCCGGATTCAGGTTCGGCGAATTCGGCGGCAAAGAGAACAGCTTCAGCTTGCCTGTAATGACCCAGTGAATTCCTGCTCAGGTGATAATACAGAAAGGACATCACGT
>NZ_JAYSCO010000059.1:0-34724 GCF_041914865.1 Pseudoduganella sp.
GACAAATTGCGTAGCAATTTGTCCGATTGTCAGACCTGACCCCGAATTTTGGTTTAGAACTTGACGTGCAGGCGGGCGAAGTAGGATACGCCGTTCAGGCCGAACTGGACGCTTTCGTACTTGAAGCCGTTGTCGGTTTCGTCCGGGTTCTGCTTGCTCGGGTGGACGTCGAAGATGTTGGCCGCGCCGAAGCTGAACTTGGCGTTCTTCATGAAGCTGTAGGTGAAGCCCAGGTCGGCCGAGGTCTTCGCTTCATACTTCTGGTTCGGTACGCCGGCGGCGGTGCCGCTCCAGGTGCCCAGGGTCTGCGGGCCGAAGTGGATGATCTTGAAGCTGGTTTCCAGCGCGCCGGTGGCGTAGTCGAAGCCGAGGGTGGCCTTGCGGCGCGGGCCGCCTTGCTCCAGGTACAGGCGCTCGCGTTCGGACAGCAGCACGTCTTCGAAGCCTTGCAGCGCGGCCGGGGCGTGGATGTCGGTCACTTCGGTCTTGCTGAAGTTGACGGCCAGGAAGCTGGTCAGCTTGTTGCCAAACAGCGTGCCCTTGTGCGCGGCGGTCAGGTCCAGGCCCTGGGTCTTGGTGTCGACCGAGTTGACGAAGAATTGCGCGCCGCCGACGCCCAGGGTGGCCAGCTTGGCGGCCAGGGTCGGGTAGTTCGATTCGTCGAACAGGCCGGACAGCACGATGCGGTCCTTGATCTTGATGCGGTACAGGTCGGCGGTGACCGACAGGGCCTCGCTCGGGGTCCAGGTGGCGCCCAGGGTGAAGCTGCGCGATTTCTCTTCCTTCAGCGGGTCGAGGCCGGCGACCTTGCCAACCGGGCCGACGGCCGGGGTGATCGAGATGTCGGTCGGCACGCCGCCCACGAAGTCGGTGTAGGTGGAGGAGAAGTAGGCCTGCTGCAGCGATGGGGCGCGGAAGCCGGTGGAGGCGGAGGCGCGCAGCAGCACCGGGTCGGACACGCGGTAGCTGCCGGCGATCTTGCCGGTCACGGTGGAGCCGAAGTCGCTGAATTTCTCCCAGCGCAGGGCGCCTTGCAGGCGGGTGTCCTTGTTCAGGTCCGCTTCCAGGTCGAGGTAGGCGGCGCTGCTGTGGCGCTTGGCGTTGGTGGCGTCGCTCGGCTGGAAGCCGGGGAAGCCCTGGCTGCCGGCATTGCCGCCGCCGGCGCCGTCGGCGTCGATGTAGGAGCCCGGCTCGCCGGCGAAGATCTTGTACTTCTCGGCGCGGTACTCGGCGCCGAAGGCCACGTTCAGGCCATCGCCGACCAGGCCCTGGAAGTAGCGGTTCATGTCGAAGTTGGTGGTCGACTGCTGGAACGAGAAGCCGCCGGCGTCGAACTCGCTCTTGCTGACGCCTTTGCCGCCGTTCAGCTTGTCGAGGTTGGCGATGGAGGCGTTCAGGGTATTGCTGATGTTGTACATCAGGCGGTTGTAGCCGTAGGTCTGCGAGATATCGGCATTCCAGTCGCCGAACTTTTGCTTGAAGCCGAGGATGGCGTAGCGGTCGTCCAGGTCGCCGTTGATGAAGGGCACGAAGCCGTTCGGGTACATGGCGGCGGAGTTGCGGGTCGGGACGTCGTCCACGCCGTCGCGCGCCCAGGCGCCGCTCGATGCGTCGCGCTTCTGCACGCCGCCGGTGAAGTAGACGCGGCCCGGGCCGGCCGGGATTTCACCATTCACGTACAGGGTCTGGTTTTCCGACTTGGAGTCGCCGATGGTGCGCGGGTTGCCCGGCTCGGCGCGGTTGGAGCGGCCGCGGTCCAGGTATTCGCCGGTGATGCCGACCGTGCCGCCGGCCACGGCGAAGCCGCAGTAGGCCGATGCCAGCCAGTTCTTGCCGTCGCCCGCGCCGTACTGGCCAAAGCCGATGGCCGATTCGCAGCCGACATTCTTTTTCAGGCCGATGTCCATCACGCCGGCAATCGCGTCCGAGCCGTACTGGGCGGCGGCGCCGTCGCGCAGCACCTGCACATCCTTGATGGCCATGACCGGGATGGCGTTCATGTCGGTGCCGGTGGCGCCGCGGTTGCGCGCGCCGAAGATGCTGACCAGGGCCGAGGTGTGGCGGCGCTTGCCGTTCACCAGCACCAGGGTCTGGTCCGAGCTCAGGCCGCGCAGCGCGGCGGAGTCCACCAGGTCGGCGCCGTCGGCGCCGGTCTGGCGCGTCGAGTTGAACGACGGCGAGATGTAGGTCAGGGTCTGCGACAGGTCGAATTGGGCGCCTTGTTCGGTCGCCTTCGACAGCGGGATCACATCGATCGGCGCCACGGTATCGGTGGTGGAACTGGTGGCGCGGCGCGAACCCACCACGTTCACGACAGTCATATTGTCGCTGTTGGCGCTTTGCGTTTGGGCGATGGCCGGGAAGGCGGCCATGGTGGACAGGGCGCCGGCGCCGTACAGCGCGGACAGGACAGCTTTGTGCAGCATCGAGTGACGGGTCATGCGGTTTCTCCGACGAAAAGTTGCAGGTCATTCTATAGAACGCCGCCAACTATCGATATGCCGCACTTGAATCGTCGCGCCCCTTTGTTTTATTTTTGCAACGTAGACAAAATGTTAAGCTGGCCCGTGCACCAGGCTGGTGCGGCCGCCCACCAGGATGGTGCCGGCCGCCACGCTTGTGTGCAGCAGGCAGGGCTGTCCCACATTGGCTCCCTGGTAGAGCCGGATGGCGTGCCCGAGGTGGCGCGTGAGGGCGCCGGCGGCGACACCGGTGGCGCTGTCTTCGATGGCCGGGTCGAGGTGGTTGAAGTTCCGTCCTTCCAGCGCGCCATCAGGGCGGCGGCACCAGGCGTAGACGCCGCTGATGCCGTGCGCCTTGCCCCAGGCGTGGATGGCGGCCAGGTCGGGGGCCAGGGCGTGCAGCGTGGCGCGGTCCACGACTTCGACCAGCAGTTTGGGGCTGCCGACCGAGGCCAGCGCCGGCGCCGATGCCAGCTCCAGCGCCAGGCCGGGCGTGGCCAGCAGGCGCTGGGCCAGCGGTTCCAGGCTGCTTTCCCCGGGTGCCGGCGCCAGCGCGGGCACGGCTTGCGGCGCCAGCGCGGCGAAGACGTGGGCGCCATCGCGCGTCAAGGTCAGCGCCTGGCCGCGCCAGGCGGTGCGCACGGTCAGCGGGCCGGCGCTGTCGGCCAGCAGTACCTGGCCGGCCGCCAGCGTGGCGTGCAGGCAGAGCGGGGAGCGCATGTGCGGGTAGAAGTAGTCCAGCGTCCATGCCGCGTCGGCGCTGCCGCGATCGATGAAGACGCAGGCGCTCTTGTTGGCGGACTGGGCGAAGGCCTGCCGCTCATCGGCCGTCGGCGGGCCGTCCATGATCACCAGCGCCGCATTGCCGCCGGCGTTGTCGATACCAAAACATTTCAGTTCGTAAATATCCATCCGGGCAGAATACAGGAGAGTGGCGCAGCCTGCCGGCGCGGGTGTAGAATACTGTATGGATATACAGTTATCGCGTCCAGGCCTGCCCGAGTATGCAGAGCTGTTTTGCCTGACCAATTTTTCCTTCCTGCATGGCGCCTCGCACGCCGAGGAACTGGTGCAGCGCGCGATCAAACTCGGTTATAGCGCGCTGGCCATCACGGACGAATGCTCGCTGGCCGGCGTGGTGCGCGCGCATGCGGCGGCCAGGGAGAGCGGCCTGCCGATCATGATCGGCGCCCATTTCCACCTGACCCATGCCGACGGCAGCGCGGCGCTGTCCCTGCTGGCGCTGGCCACCAACCGCAACGGCTACGGCAACCTGTCGGAAATGATCACCCTGGGCCGCATGCGTGCCGACAAGGGCAGCTACCAGCTGCACCTGGACGACTTCGCCGCGCCGCCGCCCGAACGCGCCCACCTGCGCGGCTTGCCCGACTGCCTGCTGGTGCTGCTGCCGGAGTATCCGGCCAGCGTTGAGCGCTTGCACCGGCAAGCGGCCTGGGTGGAGGCGGCGTTCCCCGGGCGCGCCTGGATCGGCCTGACTTTGCTGGGCCGTGCTTTCGACGAGGCGCACCAGGCGGCCATTGCCGAAGTGGCGCTGCAGCATGGCTTGCGCGTCACCGCGGCCGGCCATGTCTGCATGCATGTGCGCTCGCGCAAGCCGCTGCACGACACCTTGACTGCCGTGCGGCTCGGCAAGCCGGTCGCGGAGTGCGGCTATGCGCTGGCGCAGAACGCGGAGCAGCATTTGCGTTCGCGCCTGCGCCTGGCGAACGTGTACCCGGCGCCGGCGCTGGAGGAGACGCTGCGCATTGCCCAGCTGTGCCATTTCTCGCTGGAGGAGCTGCGCTATGAGTACCCGCACGAGCTGATCCCGCCCGGCCACACGCCCTCCAGTTTCCTGCGCCAGGAAACCTACCTGGGCGCCGCATGGCGCTACCCGCACGGCATCCCGCCGCAGGTGCGGGCGCAGATCGAGCATGAGCTGGAGCTGGTGAAGACGCTGGAGTACGAGTATTTCTTCCTGACGGTGTACGACATCGTGCGTTATGCGCGCTCGATCGGCATCCTGTGCCAGGGGCGCGGGTCGGCCGCCAATTCGGCGGTCTGCTATTGCCTGGGCGTGACCTCGGTCGACCCGGTGCGCGGCAATAGCGTGGTGGGGCGTTTCATGTCGATCGAGCGCAAGGAGCCGCCCGATATCGACGTCGATTTCGAGCACCAGCGGCGCGAGGAGGTGATCCAGTACATCTACAACAAGTACGGCCGCCACCGCACGGCGCTGGCGGCCACCGTGATCTGCTACCGCACCAAGAGCGCGTTGCGCGACAGCGGCAAGGCGCTGGGCGTGGACCTGGAAATCGTGGAGAAGGTGGCCAAATCGCACCGCTGGTTCGACCGCAAGAGCGAGGTGCTGGAGCGCTTTGCCGAATGCGGCATGGACCCGGACTCGCCGCTGGCGCACCAGTGGGCCTACCTGGCGCTGCAGCTGCTGGGCTTCCCGCGCCACCTGTCGCAGCACGTGGGCGGCTTCGTCATTTCGCAGGACAAGCTGTCGCGCCTGGTGCCCATCGAGAATGCGGCGATGGTGGACCGCAGCGTGATCCAGTGGGACAAGGACGACCTGGAGGAGTTGGGCCTGCTGAAGGTGGACGTGCTGGCGCTGGGCATGCTGACGGCGATGCGCCGCACCTTCGATCTGATCTCGCAGCGCCACCGCCTGCCTTTCGGCTTGAACAGCGTGCCGCCGGAGGACCGGGCCACGTACGACATGATCTGCCGCGCCGACACCATCGGCGTATTCCAGATCGAATCGCGGGCGCAAATGAGCATGCTGCCGCGCCTGCAGCCGCGTGTGTTTTACGACCTGGTGATCGAGGTGGCCATTGTGCGGCCGGGGCCGATCCAGGGCGGCATGGTGCACCCCTACCTGCAGCGGCGCATGGGCCAGGTGAAGCCGCACGTGCCGCGCGGGCTGGAGAAGGCGCTGGCCCGCACGCTGGGCGTGCCGATCTTCCAGGAGCAGGTGATGCAGGTGGTGATCGACGCCGCCGACTTCACGCCGGGCGAGGCGGACCAGCTGCGGCGCTCGATGGCGGCGTGGAAGCGCAAAGGCGGCCTGGAGAAATACCAGCAGCGGATCGTCAGCGGCATGCTCAGGAACGGTTATGACGAGGCCTTCGCGCTGCAGATCTGCCAGCAGATCCAGGGCTTTGGCGAGTACGGTTTTCCCGAGTCGCATGCGGCGAGTTTTGCGCTGCTGACGTATGCCAGCTCCTGGCTCAAATGCCACGAACCGGCCGCTTTCCTGTGCGCCTTGCTGAACAGCCTGCCGATGGGCTTTTACAGCGCTTCGCAGCTGGTGCAGGATGCCAGGCGGCACGGCATCGAGGTGCGGCCGGTGGATGTGACGGTCAGCGGCTGGGAGTCGTCGCTGGAGGAGCTGGAGGAAGTCGCGGCGCCGGAGGTCGCGCTGCGCGGGCGCGATGTCACGGCGGATGAATTCCTGGCCGCGATGGCCGGGCGCGGCAAGCGCCGCCAGCCGGCGGTGCGGCTCGGCATGTGCCTGCTGAACGGCATGCGCGAAGATGCGGCGCTGCGCATCGTGCACGAGCGCCAGCGGCGCCCCTTTGGCAGCGTGGCCGAGCTGGCGCGGCGTGCCGAACTCGATCGCCACAGCTTGCAGGTGCTGGCGGGTGGCAATGCCCTGCAGGCGCTGGCCGGCAACCGCCGCCAGGCGCTGTGGAACGCGGCGGGGGCGGTGCCGGACAAGGACTTGCTGCGTCCCACCGAAGTGGAGGAGGAAATCCCGCAGCTGGCAGCGCCGACCGAGGGCGAGGAAATCCTCAGCGACTACCGCGCGCAGGGCCTGACGCTGGGCCGCCATCCGCTGGCGCTGCTGCGTCCTGCCTTGCTGGCCAAGCGCTTCTTCCCGGCGGAAGTGCTGAACACCTTCAGCAACAACCAGCTGGCGCGCGGCGCCGGCATTGTTGCCGGCCGCCAGCGCCCGGGCACGGCCAAGGGCGTGCTGTTCGTCACGCTGGAAGACGAAACCGGCAACGTCAACGTGATCGTGTGGCCCGACCTGGTGGACAAATACCGGCGCGAAGTGCTGGGCGCGCGCCTGCTTGGCGTGTACGGCGTGTGGCAGGTGGAAGGCATCGTGCGCCACCTGGTGGCGCGGCGCCTGGTCGACCTGTCGCACATGCTGGGCCGCCTGCCGGCCCCGAGCCGTGATTTTCATTGAGAATGTGCGCCATGGCGCGATGATAAAATTTTTGCATGAAGATGAAATTGATTCCCCTGCTGGCACTCGGCCTGCTTGCCGCCTGCCAGCGCACCCCGGATACCCCACCTGCAGCACCCGTCGCGACAAGCACCGCCGGCCTGAATGCTGCGCAAAAACTGGAACTGGATTTGATGCGCGCCGTATTTGGTGATGCCGTGCGCGTGGCGTCCGGCCAGGCGCAGGCCCTGGCGGATCTGCCCGCCGTCGGGCAGCCCAACGCACGCGATGCGATGAAGGTCGTCCCGCTGGGCGCACGGCTCCTGGCCAACGGCCAGGCCGCGCTGGTCACCGCCGCCATCCCGCGCGACAGCGAAGACATGCCCGGCGAGCGCCCGGACGCGCTGGCGGCCAGCATCAGCGCCTACTTGCTGGAGAAGGTCGCAGGCCGCTGGACATTGACGCAGCGCCGCGAGTCGATTGCCGCTGTCGGCAGCCATGGCGAAACGGGCGACCTGGCCTGGCTGGACCTGGGGCAGGGCCGCACCGGCTTTGCGCTGGAAGGCGAGAGCGCCAACCGTGGCCAGACGATCCGCACGCTGAGCGTGTTCGACCTCGGCGCCAGCAACGTCGCGCCGCTGCCGGCGCACACCATCCGCATCCACAACGACAATGACGGCGATTGCGAGGACGAGCGCCCGCGCTGCTGGCACGTCAGCGGCCGCTGGCGCATGCTGGCGCCGCAAGGCGCGGCGCCAGCCGAGCTGGAGGTGACCTTCCAGGGCGTGCTGGAGCAAAGGGCGGCAGACGCGCAGGCGCTGCCCAAGCCCGCAAGCGAGGCGGCCGACTATGCCGACGAGATCCCGCCGCGCGACAAGCGCCAGGTCAAGGCAACGGCGCGCTATGCGCTGCACGCGAAGGGCTTGCAGCTCCTCAGCGGGGAAAATATTGCGGAGGGCATCGATGGTTAAGTTGACGATGGCGGCGCCGGCCGCGCTGCTGGCTGCGTGCGCGCTGGCCGGCTGCGGCAAGGAGCCGGCTGGCCAGGCTGCCGTGCCGCCTGCCGCGCCGGCCGTGGCAGCCGCAGTGAGCGCACCGGCCGCACCGGCGCCGCAGGCGGGCAGCGGCAGCGCCGTGCATGCGCGCATGATGGAATTGCTGCGTGCCGTGTACGGCGCCGCGACCGCGCGCGAACAATACGTGCTGGCAGAGATGCCGATGCCCGACCAGCGCGACGCGGTGGCCGTCTTCCGCCTGGAGCCGGTCGCCATGCGCGAGCTGGCCGACGGCCGGGTCGCGCTGGTGGCCAATGCGCAGATGGCCGACGACAACGAGGAGGGCATCTCATCGCATGCGACGGCCGGCCTGTTGAGCGCCTACCTGCTGCGCCAGGTGAATGGCCAGTGGCGGGTCGAGGCGCGCCACGAAAACATTGCCGAGCTGGGCTCCTTCGGCCAGTTCGGCGAAGTGGAATGGGTGATGCTGGGCGAGGGCAGGCCGGGCTTCACCGTGCAGCACGGCGGCACCTGGCAGGGCTATACCATCAGCCACCTGTCGGTGTTCGATTTGAATGAGCGCACCATGCGCGACCTGTCCGGCGGCTTGCCGGTCTACTCCAGCGACGAGGGCGCCTGCGGCGGCGACAAGTCCACCTGCTGGACCACCAACGGCAAGTGGCAGTTTGAAAAACGCGCCGGTGCCCGATATGATGACCTGGTGCTGCGCTTCCAGGGCTACGAGGAAACGCGGCCGGAAGGCGCGCCGGAAGATGCGGCGCGCGAACGCAAGGAGCAAACCGGCATGGCGCGCTACAAATTCGACGGGCGCGCCTATGTGCTGGTCGAGGGCGAGAATATCGTGCGAGGAATTTGATGGCATTCAAGCTGCGGCCGGGCACGGCCGAGGATGCGGCGGCGATCAGCGCGCTGATCCTGTCGCTGCAACCGTATCTGACGATTGCGCCCGATGGCGCGGGGGCGGAGGAGTTCCTGGTCACCCTGCAGCCAGACATCATCCGCCGCAACCTGCAGGCGGAAAACTACGCTTACCACCTGGCGTTCGACGGCGCGCAACTGGCCGGCGTGGCGGCGGTGCGCGACAACACGCACCTGTTCAGCCTTTACGTCGCCTCGCCCTGGCATGGCCAGGGTATCGGCAAGCGCTTGTGGGAAGTGGCGCGCGATGCGGCGCTGGCGCGCGGCAATCCCGGCAGCTTCACCGTCAACGCCTCCCAGTTCGCGGAACGCATGTACCGCCACCTGGGCTTCGTGCCGACCGGCCCGATGGCGGAAATGCACGGGCTGCGCTTTATCCCGATGCGGCTCGACCTGGCGCCGGCTTAGCGCGAGCTCTGGTCCAGGTGGCTGGGGCCGCTGGTCGCGGCGCTGGTGCCGTAGTAGTTGTGCAGCTCGGTGGCCCAGGTCTGGTTGGCCATGTCCGGCCAGTGGTTCTTGTCGAAGCCGGGCGCCTGCTCGATGCGCTCCTTGTCGATATTGAGCGTCATGCGGTGGTTGGCGGTATCGAGCGAGAGCGCCTCGAACGGCACCGCAAACAGTTTCTCGCCGATGCCCAGCACGCCGCCGGAAGCCATCACCACATAGGCGATATGGCCGGTCTGCATATCGAGCATGATTTCCTTGACCGTGCCCAGGTGCTCGTTTTTCAGGTTGTGGACATGGTCGCCGATCAGGGTGTCGGCACCCATCAGGCGCGGGCCCGGGCCGTCGTGGCCGGTGTCCACATAGTTGCCAAATTCGTCGCGGTCGTGACTCATGGTGGCCTCCTGCTGTTGAAATAATGGCATTGTTGTATCGGCCGGGGCCCCGGGTCTGTTCGCTGGCGCACGCATTCGCCTCCAAAATAAGCTATAATTTCAATTTCCCGCTGCGCGCCTCCCCGGCGCCGATCTCGCAATGACCAAATTTGTCTTCGTCACTGGTGGCGTTGTGTCGTCCCTTGGTAAAGGGATTGCCGCCGCCTCCCTCGCCGCGATCCTCGAATCGCGCGGCCTCAAAGTCACCATGCTGAAACTGGACCCGTACATCAACGTGGACCCAGGCACCATGAGCCCCATGCAGCACGGTGAAGTGTTCGTTACCGATGATGGCGCCGAAACCGACCTGGACCTGGGTCACTACGAGCGTTTCATCTCCACCCGCATGCGCAAGGTGAACAACTTCACCACCGGCCAGATTTACGAATCGGTGATCCGCAAGGAACGCCGTGGCGAATACCTGGGCAAGACCGTGCAGGTGATCCCGCATATCACCAATGAAATCCAGGACTACATCCGCCGTGGCGCGGAAGGCTACGACGTCGCCCTGTGCGAAATCGGCGGCACCGTGGGCGACATCGAGTCGCTGCCATTCCTGGAAGCCGCCCGCCAGCTGTCGCTGCGCGCCGGCCGCAAGAACTCCGCCTTCGTTCACCTGACCCTGGTGCCGTACATCGCATCGGCCGGCGAACTGAAGACCAAGCCTACCCAGCACTCGGTACAGAAGCTGCGCGAAATCGGCATCTCGCCGAACGCGCTGCTGTGCCGCGCCGACCGCAAGATCCCGGAAGACGAAGTGGCGAAGATCTCGCTGTTCTCGAACATCGAAGAACGCGCCGTGATCTCGGTGTGGGATGTGGACACCATCTACAAAGTGCCGCAGATGCTGCACGACCAGGGCCTGGACGCGATCATCTGCGAAGCGCTGGACCTGAACCCGGCGCCGGCCGACCTGTCCATGTGGGCCAAGCTGATCCACAACCTGGAAAACCCGAAAGCGGAAGTGTCGATCGGCATGGTCGGCAAGTACGTGGAACTGACCGAGTCGTACAAGTCGCTGACCGAGGCGCTGCGCCACGCCGGCCTGCACACCGAGTCGCGCGTCAACATCGAGTACATCGACTCCGAAGAAATCGAGACCAAGGGCACCGCCGAACTGGCCAAGTACGACGCCATCCTGGTGCCGGGCGGCTTCGGCAAGCGCGGCGTGGAAGGCAAGATCAAGGCGGCGCAGTTCGCCCGTGAAAACAAGGTGCCATACCTGGGCATCTGCCTGGGCATGCAGGTGGCGCTGATCGAGTACGCGCGCCACATGGCCGGCTTCACCAAGGCCAACTCCACCGAGTTCGAGCCGGACACCGAGCAGCCGCTGGTGGCCCTGATCGACGAATGGCAGAACGAAGACGGCAAGATCGAGAAGCGCGACGCCAACTCCGACCTGGGCGGCACCATGCGCCTGGGCGCGCAGACCTGCGAAGTGAAGCCGGGCACCCTGGCAGCGGAAATCTACGGCGGCGTGGTGACCGAGCGTCACCGCCACCGCTACGAAGCGAACAACCATTACCTGGCGCGCGTGGAAGAAGCCGGCCTGGTGGTGGCAGCGCGCACCCCGAACGAGAACCTGTGCGAAATCATGGAACTGCCGCGTACCGGTCCCAACGCGCACCCATGGTATATGGGCGTGCAGTACCACCCTGAGTTCAAATCGACGCCGCGTGACGGCCACCCGCTGTTCACGTCCTTCATCAAGGCAGCCCTGGCGCATAAAGCCGCCGGCACCCGTCTGGAGAATGCAGCATGAAACTCGCTGGTTTTGAAGTAGGCCTGGACAAACCGTTCTTCCTGATCGCCGGCACCTGCGTGATCGAGTCGCGCCAGATGGCGTTCGACACCGCCGGCGCGCTGAAGGAAATGACCGCTGAACTGGGCATCCCGTTCATCTACAAGTCGTCCTTCGACAAGGCGAACCGCACCTCCGGTACCTCGTACCGCGGTCCGGGCATGGAGAAGGGCCTGGAAATCCTGGGCGACGTGAAGCGCGAGCTGCAAGTGCCGGTGCTGACCGACGTGCACACCGTGGAAGAAATCGCCGCCGTGGCCTCCGTGGTCGATGTGATCCAGACCCCGGCCTTCCTGTGCCGCCAGACCGACTTCATCACCGCCTGCGCCGAATCCGGCCTGCCGGTCAATATCAAGAAGGGCCAGTTCTTGTCGCCGCACGAAATGAAAAACGTGATCGACAAGGCGCGTGCCGCAGCCAAGGCCAAGGGCCTGAATGAAGACAACTTCATGGCCTGCGAGCGTGGCGCTTCCTTCGGCTACAACAACCTGGTGTCGGACATGCGTTCGCTGGCCATCATGCGCGAAACCGGCGCACCGGTGGTGTTCGATGCCACCCACTCGGTGCAGCTGCCGGGCGGCCAGGGCGGCTCGTCGGGCGGTATGCGCGACATGGTGCCTGTGCTGTCGCGTGCCGCCGTGGCGGTGGGCGTGGCCGGCCTGTTCATGGAAACCCACCCGGTTCCCGCACAAGCGCTGTCGGACGGCCCAAATGCCGTGCCGCTCGGCCGCATGAAAGAGCTGCTGTCCGTTCTGATCGAACTGGACCGCGTGACCAAGAAGGCTGGTTTCCTCGAGACCAACTTCAATTAAGATTCGCCCAGGAAGGCCGCAACCGTTTGCGGCCTTTTTTTTACCCCGGTAAACCTGGGTCAGACCCAAGGGTCAGACCCCCAACGGTTTTGCAGCTTGCGGCTTCGGCACGCCAAGGGTCAGACCCTTGGGTCTGACCCAGGTTTACCGGGTTTGGTCCTGTCTGTTATCCTTGCAACAATTTTGCCCAGAATTCGCTTTAACTTTGGAGAAAACACATGAGTGCAATCGTTGACATCATCGGTCGTGAAGTGATCGACTCGCGCGGCAATCCGACCGTCGAATGCGACGTCCTGCTGGAATCCGGCGTCATGGGCCGTGCGGCCGTGCCGTCCGGCGCCTCGACCGGTTCGCGCGAAGCCATCGAGCTGCGCGACGGCGACGCCAAGCGCTACTTCGGCAAAGGCGTGCTGAAGGCCTGCGAAAACATCAACACCGAAATCTCGGAAGCCATCATGGGCCTGGACGCCAATGAGCAGGCTTTCCTGGACCGTACCCTGATCGAACTGGACGGCACCGAGAACAAGTCGCGCCTGGGCGCCAACGCCATGCTGGCGGTGTCGATGGCAGTGGCCAAGGCCGCTGCGGAAGAAGCCGGCCTGCCGCTGTACCGCTACTTCGGCGGCTCCGGCGCGATGCAGATGCCAGTGCCGATGATGAACGTCATCAACGGCGGCGCGCACGCCGACAACAACCTGGACATCCAGGAATTCATGATCATCCCGGTCGGCGCGCCATCCTTCAAGGAAGCGGTGCGTTACGGCGCCGAAGTGTTCCACACCCTGAAGAAGATCCTGCACAAGAAGGGCATGAACACCGCCGTGGGCGACGAAGGCGGCTTCGCTCCTTCGCTGGCGTCGCACGAAGAAGCGATCAAGCTGATCATGCAGGCAATCGAGGAAGCCGGCTACGAGCCAGGCACCCAGATCGCCATCGGCCTGGATTGCGCCGCGTCCGAGTTCTACAAGGACGGCAAGTACCACCTGGAAGGCGAAGGCATGGTGCTGTCGGCTGAAGAGTTCACCAACCTGCTGGCCACCTGGTGCGACAAGTACCCGATCATCTCGATCGAAGACGCGATGCACGAAGGCGACTGGGCCGGCTGGGCGCACCTGACCCAGGCCCTGGGCAAGAAAGTGCAGCTGGTGGGCGACGACCTGTTCGTCACCAACACCAAGATCCTGAAGGAAGGCATCCAGAAGGACATCGCCAACTCGATCCTGATCAAGATCAACCAGATCGGCACCCTGACCGAAACCTTCGCCGCCATCGAAATGGCCAAGCGCGCCGGCTACACCGCCGTGATCTCGCACCGTTCCGGCGAAACCGAAGATTCGACCATCGCCGACATCGCCGTGGGCACCAACGCCCTGCAGATCAAGACCGGCTCCATGTCCCGCTCCGACCGCATGGCCAAGTACAACCAGCTGCTGCGTATCGAAGAAGATCTGGGCGACATCGCTTCCTACCCGGGCCGCGATGCGTTCTATAATCTGAAGTAATTTTGTACTCCCCGGCCGGGTCACCCCGGCCGGTTCAGTTTTATCCCATGCGCCTGATTACCCTTGCTTTGGCTTGCCTGCTGCTCCTGATCCAATACCCGCTGTGGCTGGGGAAGGGAGGCTGGCTGCGCGTCGCCGAACTGGAAACCGAAGTCGCGGCGGCGCAGGAAAAGAATGAAGGCCTGCGCCAGCGCAACGCCAAACTGGCGTCCGAAGTGAATGACCTGAAAGACGGCACCGGCGCCGTCGAAGAACGTGCCCGCTTTGAGCTGAGCATGATCAAGCAGAACGAGATCTACGTGCAGATCCTCGGCAAGGACCAGGCCCGTCCCTCCGCAGCGGCCGACGCCAAACCCTGAACGCGCTAGCGTTCGCACGCATATTCGTAGCTGAAGCGGAAATCCATGCGGCACGGCGCGCCGGCGCAGATGGCCGGCCACCACATCGCCCTGCGCATCGACCATCGCAGCAAGTGCCGCCCGCCTTCCACCGCGAGCCTGCGCCGCGCCGGGCGCCGCCCCGCAATGCTCTTGAAAATGAGAATCATTCGCATTAGAATGGAGCTCCCCGTGCCAGCCGAGAGCCAGCATTTGTTGAACTCTCGATTGGACCACCATGACTGCATCCGAATTGCGGCCGCAGCGCATTGCGCTGCTGCTGGCTGCCGCCCTGGGCGCGCACGCCCACGCCCAAGAGACCACCCGCCTGGGTGAAATCCTCGTCACCGCCAAACCCGAAGAAACCAGGACCGTCGACGCGCGCGAGCTGGATAAGCGCGGCGTCACCGACATGTCGCAGATCGCGCGCTACGAGACCCTGGTCACCGTGCCGGCGGCCATGAGCGGCGGCGCCAACATCTGGGACGGCGCAGGCAATACCGGCTTCAATATCCGCGGCGTGGAAGGCAACCGCGTCGGGCTGGAGCTGGACGGCATTGCGCTGCCGGATGCGGCGCCGCGCCCGGACAGCTCGACCCTGAACGGCTTCGGCGTCGGCCGCGACTACTCGGACCCCGAAACCTTCCGCGAAGTGCGCATTGGCGCCGGCAGCACGGGCGCCGACGGCGGCAGCGCCGGCCTGGGCGGCAAAGTGTCGTTCGTGACCAAGGCGCCGTCCGACTTCGTCAATGCCGGCAAGCCGCTGCATGCCGAGTACAAATTCGGCTACCACGGCGCCAACGAGGCGCGCATGCACGCCCTGACCGGCGCGGCGCAATCCGGTACGCTGCAAGCCATGGCGCTGGCGGTGCACCGCAGCGGCCAGCAGGCCGACAGCAAAGGCAGCGTCGCGCCCAACCCCGATGCATGGGATTCCGATGCGCTGCTGGCCAAGCTGGCCTGGCAGCTGGCGCCGGGGCATAAGCTGGGCTTCACCTTCGACGGCTTCCGCGCCGAACATACGCGCGTGTTCAACAACAAGCTGGGCGGCTCCTACCCGCAAGGCGCAACGCAGACTTCCGGCACGCGCCGCAACCGCGTCAGCGCCGAGCACGAAGCCAGCGTCGGGCCGTGGCTGGTGGAGAGCCGCGCCTACGTGCAGGACGCGCGCGTGGAAGACCACACCGATGCTTCGTATGTGCTGCAGAACCAGCGCTATGCGCGCAGCATCGATACCGGCTACTTCAACAAGAGCAAGGGCCTGGCGGGCAATGCCACGCGCCAGTTCGGCGCGCACAGTATCGCCTTCGGCGCAACGCTGGAAGACCAGGAAGCGCGCCGTCCGTGGCGCGAGGACCGTACCGTGCTGGCCACCGGCACGCACCAGGTGACCAACAAGAACCGCATGGCCGACATGGACACGCTCAAGCTGTCGGCCTTCGTGCGCGGCGAATACGTGTTCCCGCTGGCTGGCCTGCGCGCCACCCTGACGCCGGGCCTGCGCGCCGAGTACCGCAAGCTGGAACCGAAGAACCTGCAGAACTACGTGATCGCCGTGCCGGGCGCCGCCAGGGAGCTCAAGGAAGACAGCGACAGCTACCTGTCGCCGAGCCTGGGCCTGGGCGTGGCGCTGACGCCGCAGTTCGAGGTGTACGGCAAGTACACGCGCGGCTACCGCATGCCGACCGCCGCCGAGCGCACCGGCACCTACGATTCGTTCAGCTACACCGGCGCCGGCAACGGCTACGCCACGCTGGGCAACCCCAAGCTGGGCAAGGAGAGCAGCAATGCCTTCGAGCTGGGGCTGCGCGGCCACGCCAACGCCTGGCTGATCGCCAGCGCTTCCACCTTCTACACGCGCTACAAGGACTTCATCGAGTACACGGCGCAGCCGAACGACCCGGTCAACTTCCCGACCATCACCTTCGGCCTGTTCCGGCCGGAGAATATCGGCAGTGCGCGCACCTGGGGCGGCGAGCTGTCGCTGGTGGCGCAGCTGGGCAAGCTGGAGCCGGCGCTGCAGGGCTTTAGCGCCGCGCTATCGGCCGGCGCCTCGCGCGGCACGCTGCAGAACCAGCAAACCGGCAAGAAGGCCGGCATGAACTCGATCCAGCCGTACAAGGCCACGGCCAGCCTGGGCTGGGATGACGTGCAAAAACGCGGCGGCCTGGCATTGGCGGCCGTGTACACGCGCGCCAAGCAGGCCGGCGCCGAAACGGTGGCGGCGCAGGCGCAGCCGGCCGCCTATTTCGCCGTGCCGTCGTCCACCGTGCTGGACCTGACCGGCTACTGGAATATCGGCAAAAACGCCGTGCTGAACGCCGGCATCTACAACCTGGGCGACCGCAAGTACTGGGACTACGCAGCGGCGCGCACGCTGGCTGCGGGCGCCACGCCGGCCGCCCAGGCCGAGATCGAGCGCCAGGCGCGCCCGGGCCGCCACGCCGCGGTCACCTTCAAACTGATGTACTGACAAGGGGATACCTATGAAAGCAAACAAGATCTATGCATTGCTGTTGCTGGCGCTGGCCGCCGGCACGGTGGGCGCCAGCGGGGCGCCGGCCGGTTCGCTGGGCGAGCGCTGGGCCAAGCTGCGCAGCGAGCAGCCAAAACTGCAAATCCGCGACGCCGCGCGCACGCTCGGCGCCTCGGAAGCCGAACTGCTGGCGACCGGCATCGGCAAGACGGTGACGCGCCTGTCCGACGCCGACCACGCGGTGAACGACATCATGATGCGCGCGCTGGACCTGGGCACGGTGATGGCGCTGACCCGCAACGAGAACGGCGTGCTGGAACGCACCGGCGTGGCGACCAAGGCCAAGCCGCCGGCGGCCACCGGCGACGCTGGAAAGGACAAGGAAAATGCTGAGCGCTTCCGCGCGGTGGCGGGCGGCTACCTGGGTGGCGAAATCGACCTGCGCTTCCACTTCGCGAACTGGAAGCACGCCTTTGCCGTGGTGCAGCCGGGCCGCGACGGCGCCACCAGCCGCAGCCTGCAGTTCTTCGATGCGCAGGGCAATGCCGCGCACAAGGTGTACGTGAAGAGCGAAGCGGGCGTGGCGGTATTCGACAAGATCGTGGCCGACTTCAAGCATCCGCAGCAGACCGGCGCGCTGGCCATCCAGGCGGCCGCGCCGAAAGCGGCGCAGACGCCGGATAGCGCGGTCGATGTGAAAGAGTTCCAGCTGGCGTGGAAGGAAATGACCGATGTGCACCAGTTCAATCGCATCGTCGGCGAGTTCAAGCTGAACCGCGAGCAGGCCATGCGCCTGGCGCCGGAAGGCATGGCGCAGAAGATCGGCCCGCAGGCGCTGCGCAAGGTGCTGGATGAAGCGGCCAGGCAGCAGATGCCGATCATGGCTTTCCTGGGCAATGGCGCGGTGACGCAGATCTTCAGTGGCAAGATCAGCAAGACTGCGGCCAGCGGCGAGTGGTACAACGTGCTGGACCCGGAGTTCAACCTGCACATCCGCGAGACTGCGCTGAAGAGCGGGTATGTGGTGCAGCGTGCCGGCGTGACGTCGGTCGAGTTCTTCGACAAGGACGGGGAGCTGGTGGTGACCTTCTTTGGTGTGCGCGAGCGCGGTAAGCCGCAGACGCAGGCTTGGGTGGATTTGACGCGCGCGCTGTAAACCCGGTAGGGCAGGGTCTGACCCAAGGGTCAGACCCGAGGTGTGCCGAAGCCGCGGGCTGCGGATATGACAGGGTCAGACCCTTGGGTCTGACCCAGGTTTACCGGGTTCAGTGTTTAGCTTCCGACCCATGAATCAGCGCCTCCGCCGGCGCATCGCTCACAAACAGCTGCGCGCAGTCCACGGCATCGTACTCATAATGCTTGCCGCAGAAATCGCAGTTGATCCCCAGCTTGCCCTGTTCCTCCAGCGCCGCTTCCACTTCCTGCTGGCCCAGCATCTTCAGCATATTGCCCACCTTCTCGCGCGTGCAGGAGCAGTGGAAGGAAGGATGCAGCGGCTCGAACACGCGCAAGGTCTCTTCCCAGAACAGGCGCTTCTGCAGCTCATCGATGCCGTGCTCCAGCATCTCCGCCTCCTTCAGCGTATCGCCCAGCATGACCACACGGTTCCAGGTCTCCAGCGCGACTTCCGCCGCCTGCGCCGTGTTTTCCGCCTTGCCGCCATGCAGCGGCAGCTTTTGCAGCAACAGGCCGCGCGACACCTTGTCATCGGCCGCCAGCCACAGCTTGGTATCCAGCTGCTCCGAACGCAGCATGTAATGCTCGATCACGGTCGCCACATCATCGCCATCCAGCGGCACGATGCCCTGGTACGGCTGCTGGCCCGGCACCTTCTCGGCCGGATCGAGCGTGATCACAAAGCGGCCGCGGCCCTGCGCGTTGACCAGCGCCTGCAGGCCCGCGTCTTCCGCAATGGCGAACTCGGAATTCATCTTGGCAGTAGCGCGCATGCGCAGCTCCGAATCGCACTCCACCACCAGCAGGCGCACCGGCCCGTCGCCGTGCAGCTGCATCACCAGCGAGCCGTTGAATTTCAGGTTGGCCGACAGCAGGGCGGCCGCCGACACCATTTGTCCCAGCAGGCGCTTGACCGCGACCGGGTACTGGTGGCGGGACACGATTTCGCGCCAGGTGGCGGACATATCGACCAGCTCACCGCGCACGGCGGCGTCTTCGAAAACAAACTTCTGCAGGGTATCCGGGGTGTTCGTCATATTGCTTATCCAATCTTTTTCAGTTGCGACTTGAACAGCTGGCCACGTTTGACATAGCTGTCGGCGCTGCCTTTCAGGCGCGCCACGTCTTCCGCCGTCAGCTGGCGCACCACCTTGGCGGGGGCGCCGACGATCAGCGAGTTGTCGGGAAACTCCTTGCCCTCGGTGACCAGGGCGCCGGCGCCCACCAGGCAGCCTTTGCCAATCCTGGCGCCGTTCAGCACCACGGCCTGGATGCCGACCAGCGAACCGTCGCCGATGGTGCAGCCATGCAGCATGGCCTGGTGGCCGATGGTGACGTCCTTGCCCACCGTGAGCGGGTAGCCCATGTCGGTGTGCATCACCGTGCCTTCCTGTACATTGCTGTTTTCACCAATCGTGATGCGCTCGTTGTCGCCGCGGATGGTGGCGCCGAACCAGACCGAGCTGTTCGCATGCAGCGTCACTTTGCCAATCAGGGTGGCGTTCTCCGCCACAAATGCGGAAGCATCAATCTCTGGCGCGTCGTCGCCAAGCTGGTAAATTGTCATGGATGGCCCGGTAAGAGGGAAGGGAAGTGGCGCTATTGTACGCCAAGCAGGTTTTAGCACGGTCGTGCTATTATCATGGTTCACCCATCACGAGGCAGAGCGACATGACACCATCCCGTTCCGAATTCATCCAAGTGCGCGGCAAACGCACCCACGTGCTGCACTGGGGCCGCGACGGCGCGCCGAAAATCTTCATGGTGCATGGCTGGATGGATGTCGGCGCCAGCTTCCAGTTCGTGGTCGATTGCCTGAAGGGCGACTGGCACGTCATCGCACCCGACTGGCGCGGTTTCGGCCAGAGCGAGCGCAATGGCACGGACACTTACTGGTTCCCCGACTATGTGGCCGACCTGGACGCCATCCTGCGCCACTACGAGCCGGAAGGCGCGGTCAACCTGCTGGGGCACAGCATGGGCGGCAATGTGGTCAGCCTGTATGCCGGCGTGCGCCCGGAGCGCATCCGCCGCCTGGTCAACCTGGAAGGCTTCGGCCTGAAGGCGACCGTGCCGCAGCAGGCGCCGTCGCGCATGCGCAAATGGCTGGACGAGCTGCTGGTGGTGCCGGAAATGCGCACCTATGAAAGCCAGGCCGCCGTCGCCGCCCGTTTGCAAAAGACCAACCCGCGCCTGTCGGACGAAAAGGCGGCCTTCCTGGCCCGCCACTGGTCGGCGCAGAATGCGCAGGGCCAGTGGGAAATCCTGGGCGACCCGGTGCACAAGCGCCCCGGTCCGTCGCTGTACCGGGTGGAGGAAGTGCTGGCGTGCTGGAAGAAGATCACGGCGCCGG
The DNA here is from genome assembly GCF_041914865.1 of Pseudoduganella sp. Lineage (NCBI taxonomy): Bacteria > Pseudomonadati > Pseudomonadota > Betaproteobacteria > Burkholderiales > Oxalobacteraceae > Pseudoduganella > Pseudoduganella sp. Next base: position 19,952 of record NZ_JAYSCO010000059.1, read on the forward strand.
TGCTGTGGGTGGAGGCGGAAGACACCAATATGTGGCTGTGGATGGGTCCCAAGGACGAGGCGCGCGAGGAAATCAACCGCCGCCTGGGGCACCTGGCCCAGGTCACGCCGAAAATGATGCCGGATGCGGGCCATATGCTGCACCACGACCAGCCCGAACTGCTGGCCGAAATGCTGGAGGAATTCCTGGCCTGAACTTTCAGCGTACAATGAAACCTTCGCAATATTGCAACGCGTATGCTGAACGTAGACCTTCACTGCCATTCGAACGTGTCCGACGGCGTGCTGCCGCCGGCGGCGGTCGCCGAGTATGCCCGCAAGGCGGGCGTCGATGTCTGGGCCCTGACTGACCACGACGAGGTGAGTGGCGTCGCCACAGCCCGTGCCGCAGCGCAGCTGCAGGGCATGCGCTTCGTCCCGGGCGTCGAGATTTCGATCACCTGGGCCAATGAGACGGTGCATATCGTCGGCCTGCAGATCGACGAAAACAACCCGGCCCTGGTCCAGGGGCTGGAGGATACCCGCTCGGGGCGCGACAACCGCGGCCGCGAAATCGGGCGCCAGCTGGAGCTGGCCGGCATCCCGGGCGCTTACGAGGGCGCGCTGAATTATGTCGACAACCCGGCCCTGATGTCGCGCACCCACTTTGCCCGCTTCCTGGTGGAGCAGGGCGTGTGCAGCTCGGTGCCGGAAGTGTTCCGCAAATACCTGTCGCCCGGTAAGCCGGGCTATGTGGAGCACCGCTGGGCGTCGCTGCAGGATGCGGTGCGGTGGATTCTGGGCGCGGGCGGCATTGCGGTGATCGCGCACCCGGGCCGCTATAAGTTCACGCCGATGCAGGAGGGCGTGCTGTTTGATGAATTCAAGCAGCTGGGCGGCACGGCAATCGAGGTGGTGACGGGCTCGCATACACCGGACCAGTATCCGAAATACGCCAACCTGGCCAACAGCTACGGCTTTTTAGCCTCGCGCGGGACGGATTTCCATGCGCCGGGGGAGGCCAGGGTGGATTTCCGCTTCCTGCCGCCGCTGCCGGGGAATGTGACGCCGGTCTGGCACGACTGGTTCTGAGAACCGGGGACGCCGGTTTTCCGGTTTCCCCTTGAATTCCCCTACTGGTAACCCCAGTTTACGACGCGTCAGAATGTCGGAGGAATCGACCTATGAAACGCATCATCCTGTTCCTTGCCACCAACCTGGCAGTCGTGCTGGTGGTGTCGATCGTGCTGTCCATCCTGGGCATCGGGCGTCCCGGCTCGGGCACCAGCATGGCTGGGCTGCTGGTGTTTTCCGCCGTAATCGGCTTTACCGGCTCTATCATTTCGCTGCTGATGTCGAAGCCGATGGCCAAATGGTCGACCGGCGCGCGGGTCATCGAGCAACCGTCCACTTCCACTGAACAATGGCTGGTCGGCACCGTGCATGCCCTGGCCGACCGCGCCGGTATCGGCCGCCCGGAAGTGGCGATTTACGAAGGCGCGCCGAATGCCTTCGCCACCGGCGCCTTCAAGAACGACGCCCTGGTCGCGGTCTCCACTGGCCTGCTGCAGTCGATGAACAAAGAGGAAGTCGAGGCGGTGCTGGGCCACGAGGTGGCGCACATCGCCAATGGCGACATGGTGACGCTGACCTTGATCCAGGGCGTGGTGAATACCTTCGTGGTGTTCCTGGCGCGTATTGTCGGCGGCATTGTCGACAATATGCTGAACAAGGGCGAGGAGCGCAGCGGCCCCGGCATCGGCTACATGGCGACGGTGTTCGTGTGTGAGCTGGTATTCGGCCTGGTCGCCTCGATGATCGTGGCCTGGTTCTCGCGCCAGCGCGAATTCCGCGCCGACGAGGGCTCGGCCCGCCTGCTGGGCTCGACGGTCCCGATGCAGCACGCCCTGGCGCGCCTGGGCGGCTTGCAGCCGGGCGAACTGCCGCAAGACATGGCGGCATCCGGCATTACTTCGCCCAGCGGCTGGGCTGCGCTATTCTCCAGCCATCCACCAATCGAAGAACGCATCGCTGCCCTGCAGCAGTTGCGCTAAAACATGACACAATTTTTCCAGGTCCATCCCGACAATCCGCAGCTGCGCCTGATCAAACAGGCCGCGCAAATCATCCACGGCGGCGGCATTGTCGCGCTGCCGACCGACTCCTGCTACGCCCTGGTGTGCCACCTGGACGATAAAGCCGCCGTGGAAAAGCTGCGCCGCATCCGCGGCATCGACGAGCGGCACCACCTGACCCTGCTGTGCCGCGACCTGAGCGAGATCAGCACCTATGCCCGGGTCGACAACAAGCAATTCCGCCTGCTGAAGGCGGTCACGCCGGGCGCCTACACCTTCATCCTGGAGGCGACGCGCGAAGTGCCGCGCCGCCTGTCCCACCCGTCGCGCAAGACCATCGGCCTGCGCGTGCCGCAGAATGCCATCGTCGAACTGCTGCTGGCCGAGCTGGGCCAGCCGCTGCTCGGCACCACCCTGATCCTGCCCGGCGACGACGAGCCGCTGACCGACCCCGAGCTGGTGCTGGAGCGCCTGTGCAAGCAAGTCGACCTGGTGATCGACGGCGGCGCCTGCCGCCTGGAACCAACCACGGTGGTGGACCTGACCGGCGCCGAGCCTGAACTGATCCGCAAGGGCTGCGGCGACTGCGCCGCCCTGGGCCTCTGACACCGCGCACCCCAACCGCTGCTGGCCATCCGATCCCCGCGCCTGCCGCAGTGCCGGCGGGCGGCGGGGCAGGGCGGCCCCTCTGATAGAATCCGATTTATGAACAATTTTGACCAGGTAATCCAGACGATCACGGTCTTTGCGATCCCCGTCCTGTTTGCCATCTCCCTGCACGAAGCTGCCCACGGTTACGCCGCCCGTTATTTCGGCGACAACACCGCCGAAAAACTGGGGCGCCTGACCCCGAATCCGATCAAACATATCGATCCCTTTGGCACCATCCTGTTGCCATTGATGCTGCAATTCTTTGGCATGCCACCGTTCGGCTATGCCAAGCCGGTGCCGGTCGATTTCAACCGCCTGCGCAATCCGAAAAAGCAGATGGGCTTCGTGGCTGCTGCCGGCCCTGCTGCCAACTTTGCGATGGGCCTGGGTTGGGTGCTGCTGTATGTGGTGTTGCGCGCACTTGGCGTGACCGAACCTTTCCTGCTTGGCATGTGCCAGGCTGGTTTGACGGTCAATGCGGTGATGTGCGCGTTCAACCTGATTCCGCTTCCGCCACTGGACGGCGGCCGCATCGTAACGGCCATGTTGCCACGCGACCTGGCCTATAAATTCGCCAGCATCGAGCGGCTCGGTCCATTCATTTTCATCGGCCTTATCCTGCTGCTGAATACTGGCCCGTTCCAGGCCTTCCTGGGCACGCTGATCCGGTTCACCAAATACCTGATCGTCCTGCCGTTTAGTCCATTCCTGAGCTGACGCCATGTACCCTGACCGCGTAGTCTCCGGCATGCGCCCGACGGGCAGCATGCACCTTGGCCACTACCATGGCGCATTGAGGAACTGGATCCGGATGCAGTCCGAACAGCCCTGCCTGTTCTTCGTGGCCGACTGGCACGCGCTGACCACGCATTACGACGATCCGGCCATCATTGAAAAATCCACCTGGGACATGCTGGTGGACTGGCTGGCGGCGGGCGTGGACCCGACCCAGGCCACCCTGTTCATCCAGTCCAGGGTGCCCGAGCACGCCGAGCTGCACCTGCTGCTGTCGATGGCCACCCCGCTCGGCTGGCTGGAGCGCGTGCCCACTTACAAGGACCAGATCGAGAACCTGGCCAACAAGGACCTGGCCACTTACGGCTTCCTCGGCTACCCGCTGCTGCAGGCGGCCGACGTGCTGATCTACCGCGCCAGCGAGGTGCCTGTGGGCGACGACCAGGTGCCGCACGTGGAAATGATGCGCGAGATCGCGCGCCGTTTTAACCATTTGTACGGCAAGGAAAAAGGCTTTGAGGAAAAGGCACAGGACGCCGTCAAGAAACTGGGCAGCAAGCGCGCCAAGCTGTACCACGAGCTGCGCACCGCCTACCAGCAGGAAGGCGACGACGCCGCGCTGGAGCAGGCCAAGGCCATGCTGGACGACGCCCAGAACCTGTCGATGATCGACCGCGAGCGCCTGTTCGGCTACCTGGAAGGGGCGCGCAAGCTGATCCTGGTGGAGCCGCAGGCCAGGCTGACCGCGGCCTCGCGCCTGCCGGGCCTCGACGGCCGCAAGATGTCTAAGAGTTACGGCAACGCGATCGCCCTGCGCGAGGACAAGGATGTGCTGACCAAGAAGATCCGCACCATGCCGACCGACCCGGCGCGCGTGCGCCGCAGCGATGCCGGCGAGCCGGAGCGCTGCCCGGTGTGGCAATTCCATGTGGTGTACTCCGACCAGCCGACCCAGGAATGGGTGCAGAAGGGCTGCAAGTCGGCCGGCATCGGCTGCATCGAATGCAAGCAGCCGGTGATCGACGCCATCATCAAGGAACAGGAGCCGATGCACGAGCGCGCCCAGCCTTACCTGGACGATCCGTCCTTGGTGCGCGCCATCGTGGCGGACGGCAATGAAGCCGCGCGCAAGCTGGCACAGGAAACAATGCGCGACGTGCGCGAAGCAATGGGATTGAGTTATGGCTGAAGTAAAGGCTGAAGTTTTGCACCCACCCTCGCCATGGGTGGAACGGTTCGCCCCGCTGGTGCCGGGCGGTGAGGTCTTGGACCTGGCTTGCGGCAATGGCCGCCATGCGCGCCACCTGGCGGCGCTGGGCCATGCCGTGGTGGCGGTCGACCGCGACCCGGCAGCCTTGGCCGCCACCGCCGGCGACGGCATCGTCACCAGCCAGATCGACCTGGAGGAAGAGGGCGCCTGCTGGCCATTCGGCCTGGCGCGCTTTGCCGGCATCATCGTCACCAACTACCTGCACCGTCCGCTGCTGGCGGGCATGCTGGGCAGCCTGGCGCCGAACGGCATGCTGATCTACGAGACCTTCGCCGACGGCAACGCCGCCTTCGGCAAGCCATCCAACCCCGACTTCCTGCTGCAGCCGGGCGAATTGCTGGAATTGGCTAGAATGCATGGCTTGCGTGTCATCGCATTCGAGGATGGCGTCGTTAATACGCCGAAGCCGGCCATGGTGCAGCGCATTTGCGCCGTGAAAACCGAGTTTCCAAGGGAGGCGGCGCTGTTGCCGTCATTTTGAGCGTCCAAAATGCACCACGGGTGCAGGGGATGCTCTACAATCGTCGTTTTAAATCTTTTTGCAATTGGTTTCCTATGATTAAGGGTAGCATTGTAGCAATCGTAACCCCGATGCATGCGGACGGCTCCCTGGACTATCCAGGCCTGAACGCACTGATCGACTGGCACATCGCCGAAGGCACGGATGCCATCGTCATCGTCGGCACCACCGGCGAATCCGCCACCGTCAGCGTGGCCGAGCACTGCGAACTGATCAAGGCTGCCGTCGACCGCGTGGCCGGCCGCATCCCGGTGATCGCCGGCTCCGGCGGCAATTCCACTGCGGAAGCCATCGAACTGACCCGCTTCGCCAAGAACGCCGGCGCCGACGCCTCGCTGCAAGTGGTGCCTTACTACAACCGTCCTACCCAGGAAGGCATGTACCAGCACTTCAAGGCCATCGCCGAAGCGGTGGACCTGCCGGTCATCCTGTACAACGTGCCGGGCCGCACCGTGGCCGACATGAGCAACGACACCATCCTGCGCCTGGCCCAGATCAAAAACATCATTGGCGTGAAAGACGCCACCGGCAATATCGCGCGCGGCTACGACCTGCTGCGCCGTGCGCCAGCCGACTTCGCCGTGTATTCGGGCGACGATCCGACCGCGATCGCCCTGATGATGGCCGGCGGCAAGGGCAATATCTCGGTGACCGCCAATGTGGCGCCGCGCCAGATGCATGAACTGTGCGAAGCTGCGATGGCCGGTGACGGCGCCAAGGCGACCGCGATCAACAACAAACTGTTCCCGCTGCACCAGAACCTGTTCATTGAACCGAACCCGGTGCCGGTCAAGTGGGCGCTGGCGGAAATGGGCAAGATGCCAGCTGGCATCCGCCTGCCGCTGGTCCCGCTGGCGGCGCAGTATCACGAGACCGTCCGCGCAGCCCTGCGCGATGGCGGCGTGCTGAACTAATTTTCTTTTTCACATGACTATTCGCAAGATCGTTTCCCAGTCCCCGCAGCGCGGGCTCGTCCTTGGCGCCCTGATGCTGAGCCTGACCGGCTGCGGCATGGTGCAGTCCGTAGTTGGCGACAACAAAGTCGATTACCGCTCGGCCAAGAAGGCCAGCACGCTCGACGTGCCGCCGGACCTGACCCAGCTGTCGAAAGACAACCGCTACGCGCTGCCAAGCAATGACCGCGGCGTGGCTACCGCCTCCGGCTACCAGGCTACCCGTGCCGGCGCTGGCGCTGGCGCCGTCGCGGCCAGCAGCAATGAAGTGGCCAGCACCGGCAACAGCGCGGTGAAGGTGGAGCGCTCCGGCAACCAGCGCTGGCTGGTGGTGCAGCAGACGCCGGAAGCCCTGTGGCCGCAGCTGAAGTCGTTCTGGGAGGAATCGGGCTTCACCCTGGCGGTGGAAAACAATACCGCCGGCGTGATGGAAACCGAGTGGAACGAAAACCGCGCCAAGATCCCGCAGGACTTCATCCGCAGCACGCTGGGCAAGGTGTTTGATGGCCTGTATTCGAGCGGCGAACGCGACAAGTACCGCACCCGCCTCGAGCGCAACGCCGCCGGCGGCACCGAGATTTACATCAGCCACCGCGGCACCCAGGAAGTGGCCAGCGGCGCGCAGAATGAAACGACCATGTGGACCCACCGCAATAGCGACCCGAACCTGGAAGCGATCTTCCTGGCCAAGCTGATGGTCAAGCTGGGCGGCACCGCCGACGAGGCGGCGGCACGCACCTCGGTCGACAACGCCGCCGTACAGGCGCAGCACGCCACCATCGTGGGCGAAGGCTCGGGCCGCTTCATCAAGACCGACGAAGGCTTCGACCGCACCTGGCGCCGCGTGGGCCTGGCACTGGACCGCGCCGGCTTCACCGTGGAAGACCGCGACCGCGTGCAGGGTATTTACTACGTACGCTTCGTGAACGATGCGGCGGACACCCGTGGCTGGTTCAGCAAGCTGTTCAGCTTCGGCTCGTCGGAGAAGGACAAGGAAGCGCAGCGCTACAATATCTCGGTACGTTCCGACTCGGTCAACAGCACCCAGGTTTCGGTGTGGACCAGCAAGAATACGCCGGAAGACACCCCGGTCGGCGAGAAGATCCTGACCCTGCTGCACGAACAGCTCAAATAAGGGGAATCCTTAGTTGAAAAAAAGCCGGCAATAGCCGGCTTTTTTATTTTGCCCCCGGCGAAATGTCCACTTTGGGGTCAGGAAGAAAAGTGGACATTTTTTCGGGGCAAAGAATGTCCACATTCCTTCCTGACCCCAAAGTGGACAATGCGGGGGCAATTCTGCGGGCGAAAAAAAACCGGCCCGAAGGCCGGTTTCTTTTTCCCTGCGAAGGAATTACTTAGCAGCGGAAGCAGCGGAAGCAGCAGCCGAAGCAGCGGATGCAGCTGCGGAAGCAGCAGCAGCAGCGTCGGTAGCAGCGGAAGCGGCAGCAGCAGCAGCGTCAGCGGCTGGAGCAGCAGCTGGAGCAGCAGCGTCAGCGGCTGGAGCAGCAGCAGGAGCTGGAGCAGCTGCTTCTGGGGTAGCTACTGGAGCTGGAGCTTCTTCTTTCTTGGAGCAAGCAGCCAGAGCAACAGCCAGCAGGGAGGCGATCAGCAGGGATTTTTTCATTTGTTTTCCTTAATTAACTCAACAAAAATTAAACAATGTTGCGATGAATAATTACCGGTAATTATCGCTCGTACGGCGTTTCGTCGGCCTTTCCAACCTTCAGAAAAAGGTCGACCAGACACGGAAACACACCGGATATTATAGCGTTTTCTGCTGCGTCGCAATAGCCAAACGGTCTGTTTACACAACTATTTTGCGGAATCGCAATGTTTTTTTACAGCGCCGTTCTGCCTGCAACTTCAGCCATTACCGTCATACCTCGAACAGCCGCATTTTACAGTGTCCTGGCCTACAATCCAGTGGTGCCTGCTTTCAGGCCCGGCAAGGTTTCAGCCCAGATAGCTTCATAACGTTCCAGACTGGTTTGGGTTGACAATGGGTCATCAAAATTTGCTTCCCCCCGGAAATGGTCGGCATGGAAGCGGCGTACGATGTGGCGGCCGTCGGCCACGCAGAACGAGTCGGTCAGGGTGCGGATGCTGCGCGAGGTCAGGCGGCATTCGATCTGGTGGCCGTAGTCTTCCAGCAGGGTGAGGAAGCGCGGCTCATTGCGCTCGAGGTGGGCATTGCTGTGGGCCACCAGTTGCAGGCGGCCCTTGTGCTGCAGGAAGTGGCGCAGCAGGGCATCGGTCTTGGAATGCCCGAGCTGCCACCAGGCGTAGTCCGGGTCGAAGCATTGCAGCGTCAGGCGGGCGCGGGAGAGACAGTCCAGCAGCAGGGCCTGGAACTGGCTTCGGCTGTCAAAAGGCTGCTTCTCCATGCTTCCTCCGCTTATTTGTTCAGTTCCAGCCAGCCGTCGGTGTACCAGGCGAAGAGCGCCTCGAGCACGTCTTCGGAGGCGGCCGCGACCGCCGCGCCATCCAGGCCGCGGGTATTGGCCAGGGTTTCCAGCGCTGCTTTATCGGCCTTGTTCATGGCAAACGATTCGCCATTGATGAAGACGTTCTTGCCGCGATACAGCATCTGCGTCTTGCGCGACAGGGAAACGCCTTTCTTCTCGGCCGCCTGCTGGAACTTGCCGGCGGTGAGCGGCTTTTCCACCGGCTGGAAGAAGACATTGTGCTTGGGCTCGGACAGGTATTCGCCCAGGAAAATGGCGAAGTCGTCTTCCGTGAAGCTGACCTTGTTCAATTCGTCGGCCAGCTTGGCCAGCATGGCTTTCGGGATTTCCGCCGGCTTGCTGGTCGGCTCCAGCTCGGGGTCGGCATAGCGGCCCGGCAGGTCGATCGAGTCGGCCATGAATTGCAGGAAGGCTTCGCCCAGCTCCTGGTAAGACGGCGAGCGGAAGCCGATCGAGTAGGTCTGGCAGTCGCCGATGGCTTCGCCGTCGTGGGCGTAGTGCGGCGGCAGGTAGAGCATATCGCCCGGTTCCAGCACGAATTCCTCGCTGGCCTTGAATTTCTTCAGGATCTTGAGCGGCAGCCCTTCGATCAGGGTCAGGTCTTTCTGCGCGCTGATCTTCCAGCGGCGCTGGCCTTGCGCCTGCAGCAGGAACACGTCATAGGAATCGAAGTGCGGGCCGACGCCGCCGCCATCGGTGGCGAAGCTGACCATCAGGTCGTCCAGGCGGGCATCGGGCAGGAAGCGGAACTGGCGCAGCAGTTCGTCGGCCCTGTCGTCCTGCAGGTTGACCCCTTGCACCAGCATGGTCCACTCGCGTTCGCTGCGCGGCGGCAGTTCCTTGAGCGGGCCGTGCTGCAGGTCCCAACTGCCGTCCTTTTTGGTGACCAGGCGGCTTTCCACATAATCCTTGGTGGCCAGTTCGGCCAGTTTCTCAAACGGCAGCAGCGGCTTGAATCCAGGCACGGCCTGGCGGATCAGCAGCGGTTTTTTATGCCAGTAGTCGCGCAGGAATTGCGCGGGCGTGATGTCGCCCAGGAGAGTGAGTTTTTTCATGGGGAGGATTATAGCAAGCGGTATAATCGCACCAGCTTAGAAACGAAAGGAAGCTCAATGAAGATCGCCAAGAATACCGTTGTGACGGTGGAGTACAAACTGTCTGACGCGCAAAACAATCTGATCGAAGACGGTCGCCAGCCGATGGTTTACCTGCACGGTGGCTATGAAAACACCCTGCCGAAGATTGAAGAAGAACTCGATGGCAAGGAAACCGGCTACGCCACCACGATCCAGATTGAACCGGAAGACGCCTTTGGCGATTACGACCCGAACCTGCTGAAAGTGGAAGAGCGCGCCCGCCTGCCGGAGCCGCTGGAAATCGGCATGCAGTTCGAAGGCCTGCCGGAAGGCGGCGACGAAGAGGAAGCCATGATCTTCACCGTGACCGAGATCGCGGAAGACAAGGTGGTCCTGGACGGCAACCATCCGCTGGCCGGCATGGCGCTGCGCTTCGAACTGAAAGTGGTGGAAGTGCGCGCCGCCACCGAGGAAGAGATCGCCCACGAGCACGTGCATGGCCCGCACGGCCATCACCACCACGACGAGGACGATGAAGGCGAAGATGGCGACCACTTCCGCAGCCATCCTATCCACTAAAAGCGACATCGCCGGAAAAACCCCGCCCTAAGCGGGGTTTTTTACTTTCCACGGTGATAGTATTTTCAGTGTTGCTATTGGCTTGACCGTAAGTAAGGAATATATTTCGTCTGTGAAAATTTTATTTCCATAAGACAATGAGAAAAAACCTTCCGGTAACGGCTGTCGAATTCGAGATGGAGGATGGCCGCCCCATCGTATCCACGACTGACGTCAAGGGCAAGATCACCTACGTCAACCCTTATTTCATCGAGGTCAGCGGTTTCACGCATGACGAACTGATGGGCGCCCCGCACAACCTGGTGCGCCACCCCGACATGCCGGCGCAGGCCTTTGCCGACCTGTGGGACTGCCTGAAGGCGGGCCTGCCCTGGACCGGCATGGTCAAGAACCGCCGCAAGAACGGCGATTTCTACTGGGTGATCGCCAACGTCACGCCGGTGTTCGAAAAAGGGCGCGTGACCGGCTATATGTCGGTGCGCAGCAAGCCGACGCGGGCCCAGGTGGCGGCGGCGGACAGCCTGTACCGCGCCATCAATGCCGGCACCGCGCAAGGCATCGTCATCCGCGAAGGGCAGGCGGTGCCGACCGGCTGGCGCGGACGCTGGCAGGCGCTGGGCAATATGTCGCTGCACGCGCGCCTGCTGGCGACGGGCGGCGTCGGCAGCGCGCTGTTTGTCGGCCTGGGTACGGCGGCCGCCAGCCTGGCGCCGGCCGCCGCCGCGCCGTGGCTGCTGCTGGCGGCCGGCGCCGGTGTGGCCTGCAGCATCGGCGCGACCTGGATGCTGCACCAGACCATCGTGGCGCCGCTGCAGGAGGCGACGCGCGCGGCGCGCGCCCTGGCCGGCGGCGACCTGACCGGCACCATCAGCGCGCGGCGCGGCGACGATACCGGCCACCTGCTGCGCGCGCTGCAGCAGATGAACGTCAACCTGCTGGCCATGATCGGCGATGTGCGCGCCAATGTCGATGCGATGAACAGCGTAACGCGCGAGATCGCGGTGGGCAACCAGAACCTGTCGGCGCGCACCGAGGCGCAAGCGTCCAGCCTGGAGGAGACCGCCTCCAGCATGGAGGAGTTTTCCGCGACCGTGCAGAAAAACGCCGACAGCGCGCAGCAGGCCAACCAGCTGGTGCAAGGCGCGGCCGAGGTGGCGCAGCGCGGCGGCAGCGCCGTGGCCAGCGTGGGCGCCACCATGGGCGACATCAGCGGCTCGGCGCACAAGATCGTCGATATTATCGGCATGATCGACAGCATCGCTTTCCAGACCAATATCCTGGCGCTGAATGCGGCGGTGGAGGCGGCGCGCGCCGGCGAACAGGGACGCGGCTTTGCCGTGGTGGCGTCGGAAGTGCGCAACCTGGCGCAGCGCTCGGCGGCGGCGGCCAAGGACATCAAGGCCCTGATCGACGATTCGGTGCGCCAGGTGGAGCGCGGCGGCGCGCTGGTGGGCGAGGCCGGCCAGACCATGGAGGAGATCATCGCCTCGGTGCACAATGTGTCGCGCATCATGAACGAGATCGAGCTGGCCAGCCGCGAGCAGAGCATCGGCATTGCCCAGGTCAACCAGGCGATCGGCGAAATGGACCAGGGCACGCAGCAGAATGCCGCGCTGGTGGAGGAGGCGGCGGCAGCGGCCGACAGCCTGCACCAGCAGGCAGGCCAGCTGGCGCAGGCCATGAGCGTGTTCCACCTGCCGCGGCGCGGCTGATCAGTCGGCGCCCACCGTAAACAGCGTGGCGCTGCCGGGGATCACGCGCAGCGCCGTCCATTCGGCCCCCAAGGCCAGGTGGCCGATATTCTTGTTCCACTCGATCGCGGCGGCGGCCTTGTCCTGCTTGCGCGCGTCGACCAGCAGCAGCTGGCCCGGGTATTTTTCCGCCAGCGAGCGCACCAGGCGGCGTGTTTCGGTAAAGCCGTCCTTGTTTTGCGCCAGGCGGGCGAAGAAGCCTTGCTCGACGTGGGCGCCGATATCGCCTTCCATCAGCAGCACCATGCCGGGCAGCTTCTTGCGCTTGGCCAGCTGGAAGGCGCGTTGCAGCCAGGCGCGGTTGGCCACCATGCGGTCTTCGTATTCGCTGTTGCGGCCAGCCTCGCTCAGGTAGTGGTTGTTGCGGGCCGGGACGTTGAGGGTGACGAACAGGATGTTCTCGTGTTCCCAGTAGGCGTTCTCCGCATAGTCGCGGAACTTGGCGATGGCCGACTGGCGGTTCAGGGCCAGCTTGCCCTTGCCCAGCGCTTCCGGCGCGGCGAAGAACAGTTCGCGGATGCGGTTCAGGCGTTCGATGGCGTTCGACTTGCCGTTCGAATTGCGGCAGTCGGTCCAGTCGCTGCCGGCCGGCAGCAGCACCAGCGGGCGCGCGGCGCTGTCCATCAGCTCGCGCCGTTCCTCATACAGGCGGTCGCTGCACGGCTCCTTGCCGGCCTTGATGCCGGTGGCGACGATGAAGGCCGGTTCGGCCTGGCCGGCTTCGGCCAGCAGGCGGCGCAAGGTGGCGTCGCCCGCTTCCGGCGCATCGGCGCCGTCGCCGTTGCCGGCGCCCGGCCGGAAGCTGTGGCCGAGCAGGGCGACGCTGAATTCGCCCTTGCGGGCCGCCTTGTCGTGGCGCGCCTGCGCCGGGGCGGCCGCAACGGCGGCCAGCACGGCGGCGGCCAGCAGCAGCGCCGCCGCGCGCGGCAGCACGCGCACCATGCGGCGCGGCGGATGCAGGCGCGGGGCGGCCAAGGGCATCATGCCTGGGCCAGGCGCTTCAGCTGGTACAGGCGTTCCAGCGCCTCGCGCGGGGTCATGGCGTCCGGATCGAGGTCGTCCAGCGCGGCCAGCACTTCTTCCGCGCGCGGGTCGGCGGCGGCCGGCGCCGGCGCTGCGGCCTCGTCGTCATTGGCGTCCGCCAGCGGCGCGGCGAACAGGTCCAGTTGCGGCGTGGCGTCCAGCGCCTGCGCTTCCAGGCGCGCCAGGTGCTTGCGCGCGGCCTTGATCACCGGCTGCGGCACGCCGGCCAGCTGCGCCACCTGCAAGCCGTAGCTTTGCGAGGCCGGGCCGTCCTGCACCGCGTGCAGGAAGACGATGGAATCCTTGTGCTCGACCGCCGACAGGTGCACGTTGGCGGCGGTCGGATGCGCCTCCGGCAGCTGGGTCAGCTCGAAGTAGTGGGTGGCGAACAGGGTGAAGCTGCGGCTCGCTTCGATCAGGTGGCGCGCGATGGCCCAGGCCAGCGCCAGGCCGTCGAAGGTCGAGGTGCCGCGCCCGATCTCGTCCATCAGCACCAGCGAATGCTCGCTGGCGCCGTTCAGGATGGTGGCCGCTTCCGTCATCTCCACCATGAAGGTGGAGCGGCCGCCGGCCAGGTCGTCGGTGGCGCCGATGCGGGTGAAGACGCGGTCGATCGGGCCGATGGTGGCGCTGGTGGCCGGCACATAGCTGCCGATATAGGCCAGCAGGGTGATCAGGGCGACCTGGCGCATGAAGGTCGATTTACCGCCCATGTTGGGGCCGGTGATCAGCAGCAGGCGGCGATCGGCCAGCAGCTTGCAGTCGTTGGCGATGAAGCGCTCGATCTGGTTTTCCACCACCGGGTGGCGGCCTTCGACGATATTGATGCAGGGCTCGGCCACCAGCTGCGGCGCGCACCAGTTGTTGCGCAGCGCGTGTTCGGTCAGCGCGCACAGGGTGTCGACCTGGGCCAGCGCCTGGGCGATCGATTGCAGCGTGCCGATGAACGGCGCCAGCGCCGCCAGCAGCTCGTCGTACAGCATCTTTTCGCGCGCCAGCGCGCGGTCCTGCGCCGACAGCGCCTTGTCTTCAAAGGCTTTGAGCTCCGGCGTGATGTAGCGCTCGCAGTTCTTCAGGGTCTGGCGGCGGCGGTAGTCGTCCGGCACCTTGTCGGCCTGGCCGTTGGTGACTTCGATGTAGAAGCCGTGCACCTTGTTGTATTCGACGCGCAGGTTGGCGATGCCGGTGCGCTCGCGCTCGCGCGCCTCCAGGTCGACCAGGTACTGGCCGGCGTTTTCCGACAGGCCGCGCAGCTCATCCAGTTCGGCATCGTAGCCGCGCGCGATCACGCCGCCGTCGCGCACCATGGTGGCCGGTTCCGGCATGATGGCGCGCACCAGCAGGTCGACGCATGCCTGCGGCGACGCCAGGGCGTGGTGCAGGCGCGCCAGCAGGCCGTCGGCATTGTCGTGGCCCAGGGCGCGCAGCATGGCGTGCTGCAGCTGCGGCAGCTGCTGCAGGCCGTCGCGCAGCGCCGACAGGTCGCGCGGGCGGGCCGACAGCAGGGCGACGCGGGTAGTAATGCGCTCGATGTCCGGCACCTGGGCCAGGTGGTAGGCCAGCGAGCCGGTGGTGTCGTGCTGCATCAGGGCGGCGATGGCGTCGTGGGGCGGGGGCGCCCCCCCCGCGGCGCGCCCGGCGGGGGGCGGCCACGGGCGCCGCCCCCCCGCGCCCCACCCCGGGCGGCCCGGGGGGCG